>DATKTR010000001.1:0-2725 GCA_035531015.1 Minisyncoccota bacterium
AAGCTTCCCGACCTTATTAAAATAGCGGAGCTCGAAATAAAAAAGGTAGAGAAAAGGCTTTCGCAGCATAAAGTGCGTTTCCAGATAGATCCCGATGTGCTTGCCAAAAAAATCGAAACAATAGCCGACCCGCGTTTCGGAGCAAGGCCGGTAAAGCGCTTCATTGAGGATGTTTGCGAAACCATGCTTGTAAGGTCGCTTCTCGAAAATCAAAACGCGTCCGGAACGCAAAAATAAAAAATGTCACGGCGCGTAACATTTTTCATTTGGTTCACTCGCCACAAATAAAAATAAATTTTAACTTGCAGACTCGCTGCCAAATGTAAAAAATACCATGAAAGACAAAGAAGCATATGAAATGATAGAACATTCAAAACAGAACAAATCCGGAGAAAATCATGAAGCCGAACTTTTCGTCATATCGCCGGCAGCAGTGGAATCTATTGGCAAGAAGCGCGAGGAAATGCTCGAAGCTATTCAAAAATATGTTCCGGCTTCGCTGGTTGAGCGGCTGCGTCTTAAGGTTGCGCGCGAGCAGCAACTGCTCCGAGAAGGAATAGAACGCGAGCAGCGGATGATGGCGGCCGGCAAAAAAGCGGTGCACGTTCTCAATCAGAAATTTTTCAAAGTCGTGCGCCTGGAACAGCAGTTTTTGGATTAAAACATTATGAACAATTCTTTTATTACAATCGGTTCCAATGTCTATCGCGGCAAAACGACGCCCATACGCTATAAAGACGCCGACCGTTTGCGGCACATGTACGTCATCGGAAAGACCGGCGTCGGAAAATCGGCATTGCTCCAAAATATGTGCCTGCAGGACATCAAGAATTACAAAGGCACGTGCTTCATTGACCCGCACGGCGATTCCGTCGATTGGCTGCTGCAGCGCATTCCGGCCGACCGCCTGAGCGATGTCGTATTTTTCGACCCGAGCGACACGGATTTTCCATTCGGATTAAATCTTCTTGAAGCGGCCGACGAGCAAGACAAAGACTTTTTGGTCAGCGAATGCATCCAGATATTCTATAAATTATTCGACCCGAGGAAGACCGGAATCATAGGCCCGCAGTTCGAACATTGGCTAAGGAATGCGGCGCTTACGGTAATGGCCGGACCGGAAGGCGGCAGTATTGTCGAAATTCCGAAACTTTTTATCGACAAGCAATTCGAACAGTCGAAAGTGAAGTACCTGACCGACCCCATTGTTCTCGATTTCTGGAACAAGCAAATGGCGAAAACTTCGGATTTTCACCGGAGCGAAATGCTGAATTATTTCATGTCCAAGTTCGGGCACTTCCTGAACAACGCGCTTATGCGGAATATCATGGGACAGAGGAAAAGCAGCTTCACTTTCGATGGCGCTTTGCGAGGGAACAAAATAGTTCTGGTTAATCTGTCGAAAGGGAAAATAGGGGATATGAACGCGCATATGCTCGGCCTGATATTAATATCCAAGCTTCAGGTCGCGATCTTGAAACGCGCCCGTGAAACAGCCGGGACAAGAGAGCCGTTCTATCTTTACGTCGACGAGTTTCAGAATTTCACCACGGACACTTTCATAAGCATGCTAAGCGAATCGAGAAAATACGGACTCGGAGCCCATTTGGCGAACCAATATCTGGGTCAGCTGCCTAAAGATATTCAGGACGCGATTCTCGGGAATGTCGGCACTTTGTTGTCGTTTGAAGTCGGTGCCGAAGATGCCGAAATTCTTTCAAATGAATTCAGTCCTATGGAAACGGACGATTTCATTAATCTTGAAAAATTCAACTTCTATATAAAGCTTATGATGGACGGTAAAACCAGCACGGCATTTTCCGGAATCGGCTTGATGCCCGAGAAGGCCACGGCTTTGCCCGCCGCGCAGCGAGCGGTATTGGCGCTAAGCAGGCTTACTTACGGAGTCCCGAAGCAGCTTATCGAATATCAGATTAAAGACAGGCTGCAGTAGGCGCCTAACCAATCGATAGTAATACTATCGAAACTACAGCTGTTATCATTCCGACAACTCCCAGCGCGCTGACTTTTTCCCCAAAAAGTAAAACCCCTATCGCAATTGTTGTAAGCAAGCTCAACACGGACCACATTGTCCCAACGATGGAAAGGGAATTCCTCTGCAAAATTGCCGGCAGCCATGCCAATACTCCGAAAGAGTAGGCGATAAGCAATAAAATTACATAGATTAGCTTCGGGCCAAGGGCGAATTTTTTGGATAGATACTCTCCTATGGCAAAAAATATAGCGGACAAAATAAGCCAGAAAATATAGTTTATCGACAGCAGGAATTTCATTACTTGAATTCTTACTTCTCTTTTTTACCTGAACGCGAAAGCCATCAACACGATGGTTAACGCGTTAAGAATCACTAACAATATTGCTTCTTGCGAGTGCGATGCGAGGGGTTTAATCAAAATATAGACCGTGTAGATTATTGCGACAATCGCCGCACCAATAAAGTTTCCTCTTATTACCATAGTTTTATAGTAGGGTTAATTAAGCAAACGCGGCCTTTCAGCAATTATATCATTTTTTACCCTATTTCATGCCGAACATTTTTGAGACGAGCGAGTTCCCGTACAAAGCGGTGATGTATTAACCTTTGCGCGAACCCACTTCGCACGCGCGGAGCGCATGGTGGCTTGAAACTGCATTGTACGCCCCGATTGCGTGGTGATGTGAACCAATGCGCCTCGGACACGCTCGCGGACTCGCGTGTGCAAAA
>DATKTR010000002.1:0-7252 GCA_035531015.1 Minisyncoccota bacterium
TTCCACTCAATCAGATGCCAGAGACCAGATACTTCAGGCTTTATTGGGCATAGTGCTATTATTGGGAGCTTTTCTTATTCTCTATACCATCAATCCCAATCTTACGAATCTTGCTCCTGTTACGCTTAACAGCGCGAGCGGTCCGGGTATTGGAGCAGGTACCGGTTCAAGTGGTTCAAGCGGCGGCTGGGGAACGGGCGGCGGCGTTCAAGGCGCCGGCGGAACTTTTGGCGGCGGCGGAGCAAGCAGTTGCTACGGCTCAAATTGCTATTCCGAAAATATTGCCGCGGCGGCGTTCGCGTACCAGGGAGCCAATACGTCCGGCGGTCCCGGCAACGGCACAGTCGCGTGCGCGTGGGCGGTAAATAACGCTTTGACAAATGCCGGCGTCGCGCCATTGGACTCCACTTCCGTCCAGAGCATGGAAAACGCTCTGGTATCCGGCCGAGGAACATTGGTGGACCAATCCGCGGCCGTGGCCGGAGACATAGTCATACAGGCACAGGACGGCCACGTGGGCATTTGCATGAACAATGGCTGCACCCAAGTGATATCAAATTCGTCGTCGAAAGCAAGCTTCAGCTGGATAAGCGACACGAGCTTTGCTCCGTCATATAGCGGGGGCCCGGGGCGCATCTATCAAGTTAACAAAGGTTAATTATGCAAATATGAAAAAAATTATTTTAATAATAATAGCAGTGGCTGTTGTCGGACTCATTTTATGGGGCGTTTGGTTCTTTGCGTTATCGGGAAATTCCGGCAGTAATACGCTTTCTAATCCGAACGCATCGCTGCCGTCCGTATCCCCGGTTCAAAGCCAAACGCAAGCAGGAACATCCGTATCCGTCCAAAGCATTTCCAGCCCGCAAAATTCGGAGGTCGCAAAAGATTTTTTGAACAATATACAAAATTCAAGCCAGATTGCTCTCGGAGGCACCGTGGTCGCATCGCCGTACGCTCTTCAAATCTGGGGCGACGCGAATAAAGGCGGCGAAGCATTGTTAAAATATTCCTCTTCGGCCGGATGGACTTTGATTTCTCTTGGCGGCGGCCAATGGACCGTAATCGCGCTCGTGCAGGAAGGAGTGCCGGTGGCGGTTGCGAAAGAGCTGGTCGCGGGACTTACAAACGGAACGGCATTATCGCCTGCCACGTCGACGCTTGCAATTCCAACTGGAAACACGCTTATGATAGGAACATCGAAAGGCGGCGTGGTGATGAATAATTTTTATCTTAGCGCCGCTTATATCGCACAAGAACAACAGGCCGTGGTGATTCAGCAAACCTCAACCTACGATATTATTTATAGCAAACCAGACAGCAGTTTTGTCATTACCATCTTCGGAATGCCATACGACACGGCGCTCAAAACGGCGGAGTCCGCGTTTTTAGATTCGTTAAGCATAAACCAGCAAGATGCCTGCAAGCTGAATGTGGTTGTTTTAATAACGGGACAAACTGCGGCCAGTAATTTGAGTTTTTGCGCAGGTGCGATAAAATAGAGCTAATGAAGAAATTATTTTTTAGCGCGTTGCTCGGCGTTTCTAACGTTGGTGTTGCCTTAGCTGATGGTGGACCTATAGGCACAGGCATCCCGGTTCAGCTTCAAAATCCTCTCGGCTCTCAAAGTTTTGCCGATGTCGTCACGGCGATATGGGGAGCTCTTTTCACTCTTTCCATTCCTATCGTCTCAATAATGGTCATGGTCGGAGGATATTATATTCTTACCGCAGCCGGCAACGAAGAAAATTTAAGGAAGGGACGCCAAACCATCACCTACGCCGCCATCGGTTTTGCGGTAATACTGCTTGCCGGAGGAGTTGTTACGCTTGTAAGAAGCTTGTTTGGCATATAAGCAATGTGAACCCCGTTAGAAACAACCCGCCCCAAAGGCCCTCCGGGCGCGCAAGCGCGGGCGAGGTTTCTAACGGGGTGAATATCCACAATTGCTTAAAATAATTATTATGCTATATTTTAAATAATCGAATAAAAGGTCGTTGTAGAAGAAAAACATAAATGAAAAATAAAAAATCGAAGGTAGCCGGTTTGATCTTGAGGGCCAGCGCCATTGCCGCTTCAGCTATGCCGTTGATAAGCTTTGCGCAGGTTAATCCTGGTCCGGCAGCGGTACCGCCGCCGAATACCAATGTCCAATTCACCACCATCAGTGGAGCTCTTTGTACTTTGGTCAACTGGATTTTCACTTTGTTGATGATCCTGACGGTAATATTCATTCTTTTTGCCGCATTTAACTATCTTACTTCCAGCGGAGAAGAAGAAAAGATAAAAAAGGCGAACCACCAGCTTCTTTACGCGGCCATAGCTGTGATAATCGCAATACTTTCACGCGGCCTTCCTTTCCTCGTTGGACAATTCATCGGAGCAGGCACTCTCCCCACATGCTAAATGGGCAGAGGTAGAATTTCCAAAAAACCCCGTTTGAACGGGGTTTTTGTTTTTATCCACGTTGATAACTCGCAGTTTACTGCGAGATTAAATTAGTGGATAACCCTTCGTAGCTTTGGCGTAGAAGGGAGTTTGGAGAAGGGAGTTTGATGAAATATAATAATGTGTCTAGATAATAAAAAACCACCCGCTCGCTTGCGCGCACAGGTGGATAATTTTGCCTCTTAATTCTTTTGGGATTTTTCTTCTAGGCGCCCGGTTCAATCCTGAGCATCCCCTCGTCGCCGCGGACTTGGAAGTCGCGATTGTTGGGGTTATCTCCGAAATCGACTGGCTTCCCTGCGGGCGCAAGTATATGCCGTCCATCGAGAAACCAGACCTCGAATTCCTTGTTGATACCGGTATCGAGGTAGCCCTTAAACCCATACGGAAGATGAATCCATCCGCTCTTGCATTTCGGATGAAGCGGGACTTCGATGACCGTAGTCACCGATGCCTCTATCCGTTTGGCAGTGTCGGGGCAGGTGATGTAATCCTTTTTCCCGCCGCCGACGCCGAACATCATCACCGCCATTGCAAATACCACGGCGAAAAACCAGTATTTCCTGCTGTCAGCTTTTTCTGCCGGCACGGGAACTGAGTTTGTCGCCGGTGCTACTGTTGCCGTTGTGCTCATGAACTGCCTCCTTGTCTTTGCTGTTGGTTGGACTGGCCGCGATTGCGGCGGCCTTGGTTGCCGCGATTTTGATTGCCGAACATTTGCGCGATCGCACTGAGTGCGCCAACGATTCCGGAATCAGCATTGCCCCGCCGACCCTGAAACGCCTGGGCAACAGCCTTAACCGCGCCTGAGGTTTCATCGTCAACGCGGAATGTATGTTCCGCTATGGTTTTTACAACCTTCTTTCTTTCCGTTTGGACAACTTCCGCCGCCTGTACCGGACTGAGTCCTGTTCTTTTCAGGTCTGTTATCCTGTCACGAACGTTTTTGATTTCAACTTTTTCCGCTTCACGCTGTGCAATTTCCTGACGCTTGAGTTCCAAAGACTTCAAAACTTCGGCGTCGGGCATAATGGCGGGCACGCGAACATGTGTCACCTTCACCCCCCATTCTTTGCTCATTTCATGAACTGCGGTTTCCAGTTTGGTTTTAGCCCCGTGCTTGAATCTCATTCCGATGGCATCGTCAAGTACTACGCCACGAACCTCCTCGCGGAGAACCTGGTCGATAGTATCATCAAACCCAATTCTTATTACTCCCTCCCCGACATTAAGAAACTTGTTTGGGTCAATGACTTTCCAAATTATCGATTCGTCTATACTTACTTTGACGTTATCCTTGGTTATTCCCTCGAGGTTGTCGAGTTTATGTGCCATATCTTTCATGTCGACTGTTTGGAAAGAATAAATGGGCGGCAACATCCAAGTCCATCCTTCGTTCAAGATTACGCCGATGCGCATCCCGAGAAAAAGAAATGAACCTTTGAATGCGACGTCGATTTTTCTTATCCCGAAGATTGCGCTGTAGGCGAAAAATACGGCGGACACGTACTGGTTTAGGTTGTTGATGGGTTGGTCAAAAAAAGTTGCGCTTTCGGGGACAGCTGCCATCAGCACGGACGCTATGAACAGCGTCAGCAAGCCGGTAAGCAGTATAAACACCATCCCAGGAATTTTCATGGCTTTCTCCAATAAAGGTTAATCGAAAAATCCCAATATTCGTGTTTCAAATAGCTTCGGACCCGTTCAACGCCCGTTTGTGGCGAGCTTATTGAACCAATCCGATGTGCCTCAAGTTAAGCATAAAATCATAGTTTTGTCAAATTTTTTGAGCTACATTAAATTCCTAAGCGCAATACTTCGATAGAATACGAAGTGTTGCGCTTACTTGTTGAACCTACTAGCGCAAACTGTATATTAATTTAAAAGGCGCTGTGCATATATTTTAATGCACAGCGCTTGACACGTTTTTTCTGCCGATATTTCATTTTCCGAGCTCGTCTGACAAGAAACCGCAGAAATTCCCGAGTCTCCGAAAAGTAGCGACACTAACGCCAGAATTAGAACTTCTTGCGCGTTCTTTTGCGAGTTCAGCGAACATGGCTATGGCAGCTCTGCCGGCATATGTTCTCCAAAAACTATCTTGCGGCACTCCCTTCGCGACTCTTCCAGCTAGCCTAATAAGTTGAGGCCATGTCGTTGATGTTATCAAGCTCAGCATGTTCTTGTTTATTAGGGATGGGACACTGAGCTGCCCATACTTATCTTGCCTTCTGTTCATATCATTATCCTCCAATGTAGTTTCAAGGAACTATCAACTCAGAAAATGCCTGAGTCAATTATCATTAGTTAACTGTAGGATACATTAAAAGTCAAATTTGACAGGTATACACGGTTGTATATACTTTAATTATGACTACGAAAGTTCAGAAGTGGGGGAACAGCTTGGCGGTGCGCCTGCCGAAAGCGCTCGCCGAAGGATCTCGCCTGCGGGAAGGCAGTGAGGTTGCATTCAAAATCCAGGGCAAAGATATTGTAATATCTTCTTCCATTAAGCCGCGCTACACCCTTAAAGAGCTTGCGAATGGCATTACTAAAAAAAACAGTCATAAAGAAATTGACTGGGGGCCTGCGCGCGGGAAAGAAATATGGTGACCGATTACATTCCAGACAGGGGGGATATTTTATGGATTGATTTTGCCCCGACAAAAGGGCACGAACAATCCGGCAGACGTCCGGCAATCGTAATTTCAAGGCGTGTTTATAATAAAAATGCCGAATTGGTTCTTGTATGCCCAATTACTTCGGTATCAAAACGATATCCGTATGAAGTTCGACTTATCGGCGCAAAAATTACCGGCGTAGTCCTTTCCGACCAGGTGCGAAGTATTGATTGGAAGGCGCGCAGAGCGGAATTTGCCGAACGCGCTCCATCGGAGATTATTGACGATGTCGAGGCAAAGCTGCTGACACTTATTCAAAGCTAGGCTGTATAAAAATGAAACGCGGTCAGCTCACTAATGAACTGACCGCTTGATCTGGTTCTGATAGTCGCTTGAAGTGGGACTGTAATTACCTTCGTTATTGGTAGTGAAAAGATCCTTCTTCTTTCACTCTTTTTATTTCTCTTTCCACTTCTGCGGTGTCGTACTCCGAGTCAGAATCGTTTCTGAAAAGCTTAACAAGGAACTCGGCCGTGATTATGGCTTCTGCCCTCTCATCGAAGTCCAAAATGATTTCAGTGGACCCGTCCGCCATGAATCTTATCCGCATAAGACCTCCCGTTCAGGTCAAATTTCGGCGCCGTTGTAGCTGCTTATCCTTATGGTGATTTTCCCATCCCCCCGCAGCCTAAACCTGTTATTCAGCGCGAAAACGACAGGCGTGTCGTTTACCATAATAATGCCGACCAAACGCAGGGATTCCACTTTTCCCTTCCCTGCGTAAAAAGTGTCGATGGTTTTGGCGTAATCTGCGACAACCACGAGGCTGGACCAGCAGTCCGGCTTGAGCTGAATTTCAGCAAACGGATTCTTTATCGTCAGATGGATTTCCTGAGGAACACCTTTGCAAACCGGATATTTGCCGCCGGCGAAAACTTGAGCCGACAGAGCCAGGCTAAAAAGGAAAAACACTGCGGAAACGATGATTTTCATGATGCCCCTCCAGTGTTAGATTGTTAAAAAGCTACGTTCCGTTAAACAACAAACTACCCAACAAATTAAATAAACAACTACTGGAGATAAAAAGCAAGCTTGAAAATCCCCTGTAAAAAACATATAAAGAACTGATTGGGCAGGTTAAACATTTGCCTCCGTGGCGGCTGCCTGCCGGTAGGCAGGGAATTGGCATTGTGTGTCCAAAGTGCTGGGGTGGCGGAATTGGCAGACGCGCAGGGCTTAGGACCCTGTGGGGGTAAAATCCCGTGGGAGTTCAAATCTCCCCTCCAGCACTTTGTACGAACACTACGTGTCAAGGACGCTGTCTCGCAAGAGTTAGAGGTTCGAGTCCTCTCGGAGGCACAAAACGATTTCCGCTCAAAGCGGACCAGCCTTGGGCTGGCAAAAAGTCCCTGCCTACCGGCAGGCAGGCCTCCCTGCCCACTAAATACTATTTCTCGACACGGGGTAGAGTTTGGGATTACAATTTACAGATGTTTAAAGAAATATTCGAACAGCCGGCAAATTTCGGCAATGAAAACGAAGGAATTTCGGATGAAGAAAAAAAACTTATGGAAGCGGAGAAGCGCCTTCAGGAGCTTATGGACCGCGCCACTAAAACACTGGAAAGAGCCGAAGCAAATAAGTTTATTTCGGAATCCGACGCAGAAAAGCTCCATGCTCTGCTGAAACAGATTAATGAAAAAATAGCCGCCGAAGACAGCACGGATATAAACGAAGCATTGTCCCGCCTTGAAGTACTCGGCAACAGCCTCAAATTGCCCGGCGACAAAGAGGAAGAAGCAGGAGTTTTGCTTGAGGCACTGGAAAAATGGGCACGAGAAAAATCAACCGAAGCCGGGAAGCCAGAAAACAACCACAAGCATAAAGGAAGAAGAGCCGGTGGCTTTTATCTTTCTTCAAACCGGAATTCCGGCAAAAAACGCGGCGGCGCGGAACCGCGCGTTGATAATTGATTAATGTACGATAAAATATTCCATCAGGGAAAAAACGCAAAAAACAATCGTGGGTATTTTTCGGCAATAACCGGAATAATTCTCGGCTTTATAATCATTAGTTTGATGGCTTTTTACATAATGGGAGTAAAATATTCCGAGATTAAAGCTCCCGCAAACAATATTTTTCTCAGCCAATATCAAGATGGAACATTCGGCTTAAAACAATAC
>DATKTR010000003.1:0-13245 GCA_035531015.1 Minisyncoccota bacterium
CGCCATGGCGGGGTGTAAGATTTTATAACGCTCGCTATACTCGCTAACAAAATCTAACATGCTACTCGGAGAATACAAACACAATCTGGATTCAAAAGGTCGGTTGGCAATCCCGTCAAAGTTCAGGGACAAATTGTCGTCGGGAGCCATCATTACCAGAGGATTGGACAATTGCCTTTTTGTTTTTGGAAACAAGGAGTGGGAAGCATTGGCTCAGAAACTTATGGCGCTGCCGCTGAGCCAGTCGAACTCGCGCGCGTTTGTCAGGCTGATGATGTCGGGAGCGAGCGATGTTCTTTTGGACACGCAGGGGAGAATTCTTATTCCGGATTATCTCCGGAGCTACGCCGGACTCAAAAAAGAAACAGTCGTGGCCGGACTTTATAACAGAATGGAAATCTGGGACAAGGAAAATTGGGAACGCTACAAGCAGAAAACGGAAAGTTCTTCCGAAGAAATAGCGGAAAAACTCGGCGAACTCGGAATTTAGATATTAGGAGATTTGGATATTGAGATATTCGGTAATTAGGATATTGGAATTATAAAAATAAAAATTACTTAATTATTTAATTTATCAATATCGCATGGCACATATTCCGGTTTTACTGAACGAAGTAATCGAGTTCCTTAAGCCGGAGCCGGAAAAGTTTTTCATAGACGGCACGGTTGACGGAGGAGGGCACGCGAGAGAAATTTTCAAAAGAATAATGCCCGGGGGAACATTTCTCGGAGTGGACTGGGACGAGGCGATGATTGAAAAGTTAAAAAGCGACGCGGAGATAAAAAGCTACGGCAAGGGGAATGTAAAACTCGTTCGCGGAAATTACGCCGACCTGGCAAATATCCTTGAAAAAGAAAATTTGCCGAAAGCCGATGGACTGCTTCTCGACCTCGGATTTTCTTCAGAACAGCTTGAATCGTCAGGAAGGGGATTCAGCTTCAAGAAGGACGAACCGCTTCTGATGACTTATGACGAATCGGCGATTCCCGTGAAAGATATTTTAAGAGAACTCGACGAAAAGGAGCTGGCAGACGTGATTTATGAACTGAGCGGAGAAAGGTTTTCGAGGAAAATAGCCGCAGCCATAAAAATCGCTGGCAGAAGGAAGAAGATAGAAACCACTGGCGAATTAAACGAGATAATAAAGAACGTTCTGCCGAAAAATTACGAAAGAGGGCGCATTGAACCGGCAACAAGAACTTTCCAGGCATTGAGAATATATGCCAACCGCGAGCTCGAGAACATCAAGGAAGTTTTGAAAAATATCAAAAATATAATGAATCCCGGCGGGAGAGTGGCGATAATAAGTTTTCACTCGCTGGAAGACAGGACAGTAAAAAAGTTTTTCAAAGATATGAGCAAAAAAGGAGAAATAGAAATTTTAACGCCTAAGCCAGTAAGGCCGACAAGAGAAGAGGCTCAGGAGAATCCAAGAAGCCGCTCAGCGATGATGCGCGCGGCAGTTATAACCGATAACCGATAACCGATAACCGATAACTAATAACTAAAAAACAACATGACATTTTTTCAGCCGGAGCGGAGAAGTTTAATAAATTACGTTATAGGAGCCCTTATTGCGGCGTCATTGGTGGCGTCTTTTATGGTTATCTGGGCTTATAACAGTTCGGTCACTCTCGGATATGAAATTTCCGCAGATGAAGTGAGCATAAGGAAGATACAGACGGATAAATCCCAGCTTCAGGACAAGATTTTCACCTTGCTTAACAACTCCGATGTCCAAAAATTGGCCAACGGCGCTCTTGTTGAAGAAAATAATCCGCAATATTTCAAAACTTCGCCAGGCACCGGTTCAGACCTTGCGGCGTCTAATTAAAAACCGGAGATATTCACCGAAAACGCTTTATAAAAAATGGATTATCGGTTAAAATATATAAAATTTCGCAAGCCCAATGTAATTAATTTTTTTTAAATTTGAATTAATGCAAAGATGAATCCCGTTAGAGACAACAGTGCCATAATTTCTAAAAGTATAATTTTTTTTATATCTAAAAGCCCATCTGTCGTTAGGGTGATTAATTTACGGTTGTCTAAAGACAACCTGTCTCTAACGGGATGAACAGGCGTTTTCTCTTTTTATCACTCGCGATAGCCCTAGGCTATTCTTTTTTATTTTTTCGGCTTTATAACATACAGGTTTCGAAAAACGGATATTACGTCGCAAAGGCGGAAATGCAATACGCGGCTTCGGGTTTGGTTGCCGCGAAAAGAGGAACCATATATTTTGCCGATAAGAACGGCACTAAGCTTGCCGTGGCTGTCGAAAATGATTCTCCCGTCGTTTACGCGGTTCCAAAACTTGTAGACGATGCCAAAGAGGCATACAACAGGCTGCTCGAGGTGATTAAAGGCCTTCCCTTGTCCGTTGAAACCAGTCTCGCGAATAAAAACAGCAGTTATGTCCTTCTTGAAAGAAAAGCCGACCAGTCCGTTGTCGACAGGATAACCGCGGAAAATATTAAAGGAGTTGTCGTAGATGATGTGCCTGAACGCTATTATCCGTTCGGCTCGCTTGCTGCGCATGTTTTGGGTTTCGTGGGCCCTAACTCGAGTGACAACGGCGAAAGCGGAAAATACGGCGTCGAAAAATTCTATGAGGATTTTCTCAGCGGCGTTCCCGGCAAGACCGAAAATGGAAAACTCGTGCAGCCGCAGGACGGCCAGGACCTTGTTTTGACGATAGACCAGAATATACAAAAGAAAGCGGAAACTATTTTGTCCGATTTGGAAAAAATAACTCAAGCTAAGAGCGGCGTATTTATCGTAGAGGAGCCTTCAACCGGAAAAATATTGGCGATGGGCGGATATCCGAATTTCGACCCGAACAATTATTCCGACGCCAACGTAGCCGATTTCATCAATCCGGCGATACAAAAAATTTACGAGCCGGGCTCGGTGGTAAAAGTTATGACAATGGCCGCCGGAATCGATACGGGTAAAATAACTCCTCACACGACTTATCTCGACAAAGGCACTGTGGTGATAAACGGAATGAGGATAGATAACCATGACTATAAAACGCATGGAGCGTACGGCGTTATCGATATGACGAAAGTTCTTGAAAATTCCCTCAACCTGGGAGCCATTTTCGCGGAAAGCCAGACAGGCAACAATGTTTTCAGAAATTATCTCGTGAAGTTCGGCATCAACAGCAAAACCGGAATCGATTTGCCCGGAGAAATTGCCGGCGACCTCCGGCCTCTTTTCGGGAGTTATGTTCCACAGGTTAATTTCGCGGATGCTTCGTTCGGACAGGGAATCGCAATGACACCCCTTGAACTCATAAACGCCGTAAGCGTTATTGCCAACGGCGGAGAAATGATGAGGCCTTACATCAATTCCGCGCTCGGCCCTAAATCGCTTGGTACGGTAATCAGCTCTTCTACGGCAAGACAGGTAACCGGAATGATGGTTTCGGCGGTTGATTCGGTGAAAATCAATAATATTGCCGGCTACTCTATCGCGGGAAAAACCGGAACATCCAACATCCCCGACCCGAAAACCGGGGGATATAGCCAAAAAGTTGACAACACTTATGTGGGATTCGGACCGGCCAGCAATCCTCGCTTTATTGCCTTAATAAAGCTTGAGGATCCGGTAGGCGCCCCGATTGCGGCTACGACAGTTATGCCTGCGTTCCGCGATTTGGCGCAGTTCATTTTGAATTACTACAATATACCGCCGGACAGGCTGTAACACTGAAACAATTTCCAATTTCCAATTACCAATTCTCAATTTACAATAAATTTACAATGACCAAATTTATAAGCAGTTTTAAAATTTCAAAATTTAAAATTCAGACTTTAAATAAATCGATAAAATTATGAAAAGTTTATTTACATCGATACTCCGCTGGAAATTAAAAAAACTCGCGCAGTTCATGGTGCTCCGCTACCGGCCGGGAATAGTCGGCGTTACGGGAAGCGCCGGAAAAACATCGACCAAGCTCGCGATAGCCGCCGTGCTCGGGCCAAGCAGGCGCACGAGATTTTCACGGGGCAATCTGAACAGCGAACTCGGCTTGCCGCTCGCCATAATCGGCGATTTTACCGATGACGAAATTAATCTCGTCAGCCATGGCACTCCTCCCGGCACGAAAAGATTCAGAAAAGCCTTCTTCTGGATTAAGGTCATAATGACGGGCGTTTTCAATCTCATAAGAAGAAAAAAAGATTATCCGGAAATACTCGTGCTTGAATACGGCGCCGACAAGCCGGGCGACTTGCGAAAGCTTATCGAAATAGCCCGCCCGAACATCGCCATCATCACCGCGATAGGAGACATTCCGGTTCACGTGGAATTTTTCAGCGGGCCGGAAGACGTGGCGCGGGAAAAAGCAAAGCTCATCGAACAGCTGCCGTCGGCCGGATTCGCGGTTTTGAATTATGACGATGACGCTGTTTTGGAACTTAAGGACAGAACCCGGGCGCACGTCATTACTTTCGGATTCCAGAAAGGCGCCGAATTGAGGCTGGTTAATTTTGAAAATCGTATCGAGAACGGCAAGGCGGCAGGCGTTTCTTTCAAAATGGAATACGGAGGCAGTTCTATTCCCGTAAAGATAGACGACGTTTTCGGCAAAGTGCAGGCATACGCCGCCGGAGCGGCTGCGGCTGTCGGGCTGATATTCGGAATAAATATGGTAAAGATAGCCGAGGCGCTGAAAGCATACCGTCCGGCTCCGGGAAGGATGACGCTTTTTCCCGGAGTTAAGGGGACGATGGTCATCGACAGTTCTTATAACGCAAGTCCGCTCGCGATGCACGCGGCGCTCGATACGCTGCGCGATTTGCCTGGCAAAAGAAAAGTGGCAGTTTTGGGCGATATGCGAGAACTTGGGGAATATATGATGGAAGCCCACGAGCGCGTTGGAAGAATCGCGTCGCAATTCGTAAATGTTCTTGTCACTGTCGGCCCTGCCGGAAAATTAATAGCCGAGGCGGCGAAAAAGCACGGCTTGCCGAAAAGAAATATCCAGAGTTTCGATACCGCCGACGAAGCCGTCGATGCCGTGGAGGGAATCATTAAAAAAGGAGACCTTATTCTGGTAAAAGGCTCCCACTCAATGGAGCTCGATAAAGTTGCGGAGGCGATACGAGCTGTTTAATTTACAATTATCAATTATCAATTTACAATGAATTTTCAATGCTTCAATTTTTAAAACGGTTGTAAATTGTAAATTAGAAATTGAAAATTGTTATATGGCCCTGTCGTCCCTGCCTGCCGGCAGGCAGGTAGTCGGCTAGGACCCCATATGTAGAGCGAAGCTCGGTGCGGGGCAGGCATATGGTTTTTACCCCGCACTAAAATTAAGTTATATTATTGGTAATGGCCTCATCGTCTAGTGGCCTAGGACACGTGGTTCTCATCCACGAAACAGGGGTTCGATTCCCCTTGAGGCTACTGAATTTTTAGTGCGGGGCTACAGAAAAATAAAACTCCGCTATGCGCAGAGTTTTATTTTTGCCGTTAGTTAATCTAATTATTAAGAGGTGGTTGGGGCGGTTGAGTTGATTCAATCTCTGGTGTATCTTTTTTGTAAGCCAATTTATAATATTCTATAAGCTTTATACCATCAATAAGCTCTATTCTAGGATTTTCTTCTGCAGCTTTTTCTGCCATAAGAGTAAAATTGCCCGTTGTTATGAAAAATCCTTTTTCGGCTGGATTATTAACATTAGTAATTGCACCAAGAAAATCTCGTACATCGTGAGGTGTTACTTCTCGTGTTATGAATTTTTTGCACTGGACGTAGTATTTTTTGCCATCTTTATAAGCAATTACATCTATCCCGCCATCGTTTGCACCGCCGGTAACTTTAGCTTTGTAACCAAGTTTATTAAACATGCCTGCTACTTTGATTTCGAATTGCTGTGGAGGCATACCTTTTAGCATGTATAATATTTCCTCATCATTAAAACTAAAACTGGTATCCTCCCTTCTTTTTTTTAAAACAAAGTAGAGTATCACCGCAACTATAACGATGATAATTGCAATTATCCCATAAAGTTTTGCCTGTTCTTTGTGGGTTAGTATCCAACCTACCAGGACGAAAACCAAAATTACTAGAAATGGTTCCAAAAAATCTAGGAATATATTTTCAAAATTATCTTTCCTTCGGTAATATCTTCTTGACATACAGTAATAATATACCTAAATAATCGATATTAGAATTAACTCTCCTTCTTCCTCACAAAAAGAAGCTCTTCGGGCAGGCGGAATAGGCCTTCGTCATTCTTTTTCTGTTCTATAAAATGTGAGATGAAGCCGACGCTGCGCGGAATCACGAAAAACGCGTTGAAAAGTTCGGCGTCAGTGAATTCGAGAAGTTCTTTCGCAGAGAATCCTTCGCATTCGCTCAATATGTCGAGGAACAGCGCCGCGATAACGCCGTCGATGTTCAAAATAAGCTTGCCGTTTTTTCCGGTAGTCACTTTTTCGATTCCGCGGGCGAAATCGTAATATGGATGTTTTTTCAAAAGCAGTGCGAATTTGGACAACGCCTCAACACGGGGGTCGGGGAGTCCGACACGGTATTTAAGGTGGCCGATGCCGGGTATTATCGCCGCTTTCCTCGATTCGGATTCCACGAATGCGGAAGGGCTTGTTTTGCCCGATACGCCCGCGAGCCAAACTTTGGCGGCTGCGTTAACAGCTCCGCCGAATCTCGGCCCAATAGTAAGCAGTCCGGCGGCGAGCGACGAAACCAAATCTTTTCCGGCGCGCGCGGTTATCATCGTGTTGACCGCTCCCGAAACATGTCCGCCGTGGTCTATTAAAGAAGTGAATACGGCTTCGGCGAAACCGGTTGTTATTTTCGATTTAACAGGCCTGCCGAGAAGCGCTTCAAGAGTTGCTTTGACGAAAATATGCTCTCCGTTAACGGCGAGCTTTTTGCCTTTCACGAACGAAACCGCTTTTTCGATGTTGATTATTTCCCTGGTCGATAATATGCTTTTTTCTCTTTTCATAAGTTTATCAATATCATAAAGTTTAACATTTCGCGATATTTCGCGCGTCCCCGATAGTTTCGAGATTTCTTCGAGAAACTCCGGGAATGTGTCGCTGGCGATAACTCCCGCGGAGCGGAGAGCGGCTCGTTTTGCCCTGGCGCTTTCATCCTTTCTTGAAACGAGCGCTTTCGCGTGCCCAAACTGCATATGCTCGTCAAAGGCCTCGTCGATAACTCCGGCGATATATGCGACAACAGGCTTTGTGAACCTTTTCGATTTTAACATATCCACTATTTCATATTCGTCCACGCCGCCCAGTTCGCCGAAATAAACGAGAGCTTTGGTGTTCGTGTCCGATTCGGCGAGCTTGAGCATATCGGTCAGCGGAGTAATCGGAAAACGGTCGCCGCCGATTGCCGCGGCAAAAGAGAGCCGCTTGCCTGCGTCCGCTACGGCGCGGATTAATTCGTTAGTCATTCCTCCTGATGTTGAAACAACCGCCACCGAACCCGGAGTCGAAAGCTTGCTTGCCGATATTTGCCGCAAATCCACTCCGCCGATGGCTCCGAGCTTGAGAGAGCCGGGTATGAGCAATCCGACGCCCGACGGCCCCGCGATGAGATATTTGGAGCCGAAACGGCTAATAAGTTCTGTGGCATGTTTTTCCGGCATATTTTCGGCGAATATGTGTCCGCCCAACGCCTGCGGAAAAGCTTCGAAGAATCCGATGGTGGATTCGAAAGCGCGGCGTCCCGATTGGAGATTGAGCATCCAATTAATTTGTTTTTTTATTTCGGACGGCACGGCGTCAATGGCGGGATAGCAGGGGATAAGCATTTCACTTTGGCCGAAGAAATATTTTTCCGCTTTGCGGTTGCCTGTTATCAAACCTAAGACCGAAGGAGATTTTTTCCCGGATATGAAATCGAAATCCAAAATTGACTGGACGATTGCCGGATGACTGCCCAGTACCAGAATTTTTGCTTTGCCTTTTCTCGCGGCTTCAATTGGTGTCATGAATTCAGCCATTAGTCATCAGTGAATAGTTATCAGTAATCATAAATTTAATAATAAGTTCTTCTTCCTGATGACTATTGTCTAATGTCTGTTTACTTTTATAAACTTTATCGCGTCATCGACTGCCTTGGTAATAACGGCGTCGGAGCCGTAAACGGAGCCAAGAAGTTTTTCTTTTTTGAGGAAATTTTTCATCAGCTCAAGACCTTCTTTTTCGTTCGGTCCTCCGCGGCGGACGAACACTTTAACGCCGGCTTTATTAAGCTTCTCGCAGTTTTCAGCGAGCGCATCTATTACGCCCATAAACGTCTGTTTAACATCAGTGAAATTGGCCACGCCGCCCGCGATGATAAGCGCTTTGCGTTTAGCTTTTGATTTAATAAGAAGTCCGATGACTTCTTTCGCGTAAAGATAGGTTTCTCCGCGCGTGGGTCCGCCGCTGTATTCCCCGTAATTTCCGATTTCTTTTCCCGCTCCGCGCAGCTCGGCTTCATCGGCAATGACAATGCTGCCTCCGCCTCCGGAAAGCAGGAAAAAAAGCGAACCGTTAGGATTTAAAACATTCAGCTTGAAAGAAGCAGGCGAAGTTTTGGCCAACTCTTCTATATTTTTTTCGGCTCTGCTGCCGGCAGTTTTTTCGACAATATCATCCGCAGTCCAGGCATCTTTGACGAAAAATGCCCCGGCGCTGTCGACAAGAACCGCGGCATCGAGCGGCTCGGCTTTGCCGTTTATGACAACGAGAGGATTTATTTCAAGAAAAGCGAAGAAATTATTTTCGAAAACTTCCAGCGCGTGCTTCAGAAAATTTTCAGGAAGCTTTGTTTTCTGCGCCGCAGCTTTAACATCGGCGGCGTTCCGCAGAATAAAAGTTTCAACGGCTTCCGGATTGGATTCTATTTCTATTCCGCCCGCTTTAGCATGCATAAAGCGTATGCCTTCGCGCACGCGCTCAAAGGAAACATATTGCTCGTCTTTCTCATTGTGGCGGAGCATCGGTTCGGCGAGGAATCTCGAGAAGCCCCCCGTCGGTGAGCTTGCCAAACCATTTTTTCTCAACTTGGATACAACTCCGGAAATCGCTCTCGGGCTTTGGTCCAGAAGCACCAAACCCTTTTTCATTCTTTTTTTAACGCCCTGGTCTACCTTAACCGCAAACCTGCCTAATTTCGGAAGTTCCGGCTTTTCATTGGCGATTATCGGTATGCCGCGATAAGCATCTCCGAGCAGGAGTTTTTTTGCGCGGTATTCGGTTAGTTTTATTCTTGGCATTTTGTTTTAAATATTTTTTATGACGTATTTCGGGCACTATGATATATCATAGTGCTATTTTATCATCACCAGCGATCCTACCACCCTGTCCGAATTTTCTTCCGATATGGTGAAGCCAAGCGAAGAGGCGAGCGCGATACTCGCGGCATTTTCGGGTTTAATGCCGAGCCAATAGCGAAAGCCCGGGCGGCTTTCCGAATAAATTTTCATTGCGAATTTCATGAAATCTTTCATCAATCCTTTCCCGCGGAATGGCTTGTATGAACGATAACCGATAGTGTGCCATCCGCCGGATTCTTTTTTGCCATCTCCCCGTGTTTCAAATCCTTCCGCGCTTTCCAATGATTTTCGGCTGATGGGTTCCGGTCCGAACCATGCGAAGGCGGCGATAGCTCCGGTTTTTTTGTGTATCAACCCGAACGAAGTTCTGTCCTTCGCGTACCATTCTTCATAGGAACTTTCTCCGAAACGCTTGAGGTCGGAAGTGTTTTTCCGGAGCTCTTCGTCGTTTTCATCAAGCGCGTGCTTTTTTATTTCTTCGGCTGCATTTTTATCGAGCCCCGCGACTATTTCGAATTCCTCGCCGTCATTCGTTCGGCCGGTTGCCAGCATTATCGATTCATATATAGGTAGGGGCAGGAAAAGCTTTGAAAGTTCCGGGTTTTCGGTTATTTCCATTGAATTCAGTGTAATGCGTTTCAAGGTTCATTTCAAAAGATTTAGAATGATATCAGGCGTATTTTAAAATTATATCCAAATTTGAATATTCTATGTTTTGTACGGGTAAAAACGCCAAAGCAGCGAATTATCCACAGCAATTTAGATTTTATGGAATGCCTGTTAAATTGTTGCCTTTTTCCATTCAATCTATGATACTTGTATGCAAATGAAACATGTTGTGGTAATAGGGGGCGGCACCGGCACGTTTACCGTGCTCAATGCCCTTAAGAAATACCCGATAAATTTGAGCGCGATTGTCACAATGGCTGATGACGGAGGTTCTACTGGAATGCTCCGCGACCAATATGGCGTCCTGCCGACGGGAGACGTCAGGCGCGCCTTGGTTGCTCTTTCCGACTCGGAAGGAATTCTCCGCGAGCTTTTCAATTATCGCTTTAAAGAAGGCGGGCTTCACGGCCACAGTTTCGGAAATCTTTTTCTCGCGGCGCTTGAAAAAATAACAGGCGATTTCACGACCGCGCTCCGCGAAGCGTCCGAGCTCCTGAACATCAATGGCGAAGTCGTTCCGGTAACTCTCGACGACGTGCGCCTCTACGCCGAACTTGAAGACGGCAAAGTGCTTCGCGGCGAAACCCAGATAGATATTCCGAGAAGCTCATTGAGGATGCCTATCAAAAAAATATGGCTGGAGCCGGAAGCCAAAATGAACCCGAGCGTAAGGAGGGTGCTTCATCACGCCGATCTTATAATCATGGGCCCTGGCGACCTTTATACGAGCGTGATACCCAATCTTTTGGTCAAAGGAGTTCCCGAAGCGATAAAGGCGTCGAAAGCGAAGAAAGTTTATCTGGCCAATCTTATGACTAAGTTCGGCGAGACGCACGGATTTTCTGCGAATGATTTTGTCGAGAAAATGGAAAAGTACCTCGGGAAAGATGTTCTGGATTACGCAGTATTCAACAACAAGAAACCGGCCGCAGCGCTTTTGAAAAAATACAAGAAAGAACAGGCGGAATTCGTAAGTCCCGAAGGATTAAACAAAAAAAGCAAAAAACCTAAATATATTTTGGCGGATTTACTGGACTCTGACGGCCTTATCAGGCACAGCCAGAAAAAACTGGCCAAAGTAATTCTATCGTTGCTGTAAATTTCCTTTCAACTTTATAACTTTAAACTTTTAACATAATTTTTATGTGCGGCATTGTAGGATATATAGGAAAAGACGAAGCTCTTCCTGTTCTAATAGAGGGAATAAAAAACCTGGAATACAGGGGATATGATTCTTCCGGTTTCGCCATTCTTGACGGCAGCAATGTGGGTAGCGAAAAAGCTGTCGGAAAAGTTTCTGCACTCGTGGAAAAAATAGACGGTAAAAAATTCCCCGGCAAGGTTGGCATAATCCATTCACGCTGGGCGACTCACGGCGGAGTGACGGAAGCGAACGCGCATCCACATTCCGACTGTACCGGAGTCATCTGGCTGGCGCATAACGGCATAATCGAAAATTATGGCGAACTGAAAAAGGAGCTTCTGGAAAAAGGCCACTCGTTCAAATCGGAAACCGACACCGAAACTATCGCTCATTTAATAGAAGAGGAGCTCAAAGAGCTTTCTTTTGCCGATGCGGTTCGCGCCGCTTTGAAAAAAATTCAAGGCACTTACGGCTTGGTTGTTTTGAAATCCGACCAGCCGGACACGCTTATCGCCGCAAGGAATTTCAGTCCGCTTCTTGTAGGCGTAGGGGACGGAGAATACATAGTCGCCTCGGACGCAGCGGCAGTTTTGAAGCACACCAAGAATGTCGTTTATCTCGACGACGGAGAAATGGCCGTGCTGACGCCATCGGGGCATAAGGTTTATGACCTCGATATGAATCAGCTTGATAAAGAACATCACGTTATCGACTGGTCTCCGGAGCACGCGCAAAAGAACGGATATCCGCATTTTATGCTTAAGGAAATTTTCGAAGGGCCCGAAGCCGTTGAGAATTCAATCAGAGGAAGGCTTATTCCCGACGAAGGGGTTGTTAAGCTCGGCGGACTTTCCGAAGTGCTGCCAAAACTCAAAGGAGCAAAACAGATTTTAATTTCTGCCTGCGGCACGGCTTTTTACGCCGGGCGCGTTGGCGAATATATGCTTGAAGAATATGGCGGCATTCCGGTTGAAACAGATGTTGCTTCCGAATTTCGCTACAGAAAGCCGGTTTTCCGGGAAGGCGATGTATTTCTTGCCATTTCGCAGTCCGGTGAAACAGCCGACACGCTTGCGGCATTGCGGGAGGCGAAAGAAAAAAACGTGCCTGCAATAGGAATAGTTAATGTCGTCGGTTCGACGCTTGCCCGGTCAACTGATGCCGGAGTATATCAGCACATCGGTCCGGAAATAGGAGTGGCTTCGACGAAAGCTTTTATCTCGCAGGTTTCTATTATGGCGCTTTTGACCATTCTTATCGGGCGGCAGCGCGATATGTCTCTGACGACGGGAAAGAGGATTGCCGAAGAACTGAAAAAAATTCCGGACTTAATGAGAGAAATTCTCAAACAAAGCGATAAGATTAGGGAGCTTGCGCAAAAATACCAAAAATCCGAAAACTTTTTGTATCTCGGAAGAAAATACAATTTACCGGTCGCATACGAAGGAGCGCTTAAGCTGAAAGAAATTTCGTATGTTCATGCGGAAGGATGCGGAGCAGGAGAAATGAAACACGGACCAATAGCAATGATTGACGAGAATTTTCCGTCGGTGTTCATTGCGCCGCAGGATTCCGTTTATGAAAAAATGATTTCAAACATACAGGAAGTAAAAGCCCGCCGCGGTCCGGTAATCGCGATTGCCACCGAAGGTGACGAGAAAATCGGCAAGTTGGCCGACGATGTCATTTATATTCCGAAGACGCTCGAGATGCTGACACCTCTTTTATCCATAATTCCGCTTCAGCTTTTCGCATATCACTTCGGCGTCGCTAGGGGACTGGACGTTGACCGCCCGAGGAATCTCGCGAAGTCGGTTACGGTGGAGTAAATAAATGAAGAAAAAAGCACTTATACTTCGCGGCGGCACAATGAAAGGCGCTTTTGCTGCCGGGGCTATTAAATTTTTATACGAGAAGCTCGGCCCAGATTATTTTGACGTCATTTACTCAAATTCAGCGGGCGTTTTTGAACAAGCATTTTACGCCGCAAAAGAGCCGCATATTATGGAGAATATATGGCGTAATGATGTATGCGGAAATAAATTAATAAACTTTTTTAATATATTTAAAAACAAACCAATACTAAATCTTGATTATCTTATTAGTCTTTT
>DATKTR010000004.1:0-2742 GCA_035531015.1 Minisyncoccota bacterium
TATTTTGCCGAGTGCTTTCGATGAAGGCGTTGCGGAAAGTATCGCGGACGCTATCAGATAGCGGTCTAAAAAGCCGAATATGCTAAAATAAAGGCAATGACAGCAGCCTGGAATAAAAGAAGGGATTTGGCAGTTTCCATACTTATAGCCGAACTGGCCGGAGTGGTTGGTTCGGTTTACACGGCTTCAAGCATACCGGCATGGTACGCCGGGCTTGAAAAACCGTGGTGGACTCCGCCGAACTGGATTTTCGGCCCTGTTTGGATAGCGCTTTACGCTTTGATGGGTTTTTCGGCGTATCTTGTCTGGGAAGTCAGGCACAGGAAAAAAGAAGCCGAAGGAGCGCTTTTGTTCTACGGAGTGCACCTTTTTTTAAGTTCTCTATGGAGCCTTATATTTTTCGGCCTTCAGAACATCGGCTTGGCGCTCATCGAAATTTTCTTTTTATGGCTTTTGATAATATACGTAATGATTTTGTTCTTCAGGGTTGAACGCGCTGCCGGATGGGTCTTCGTGCCTTATCTTATCTGGGTCTCGTTCGCCATGGCATTGAATTATTCCCTTGTATCGATGCAGATTTGCAACAGCTCGTCTTTGTTCAACTGCTTGTCTCCGCTGCTCGGCATAAAATAAGCCGCATTCCGCGCGCCGGCTTGGTTTGGCAACTGACCGTGTTTTAATTTATCATACTTGCATAACAGCATTCGCGTTTAAAAATGGACGACAAAAAATCTGAAACCGAAAAAATATTGGAGGCCAAACCGGAAATAAAAACCGGCGACGGCGCTTATCTCCGCTTTGCCGTGAAAACCGGACTCATCCGCGAAAACGAAGATTTGACGCAGTTGCTGGATAAGCACGTGAAGCCTTTTCTTAAGGAAGGCGATTTGATATTTATCAGCGAAAAAATCGTGGCGCTGTCGCAGGGCAGGATAATTCCAATCGGCGACATAAAGCCGTCATGGCTGGCGAATTTTCTAGCCAAGAAAGTCAATAATAATTACGGAACGACGCAATTCAAAGGATTCGGGCACGGCACTCCGGCGGCTATGCAGCTTCTGATAGAGCAGGCGGGATATCCTCGCGCGATTTTGGCTGCCGCTGCCGCGGCAGTCACGCGCCCGTTCGGCATCAAAGGCGTTTTTTATACGATAGCCGGGAAATCGGCGAAATCAGTCGATTGCCCGATGTCCTTTACCATTCAGCCATACAACCGCTATGGGAAACTGGCTTCCATCGACCCGGACGGAGTCGCGAGAAAAATAAAAGAAAAATTAGGGCACGATGTCGTGATAGCCGAGGCGAATTACCGAGGCGTTTCTCCTTTGGGAAAATCAAATCCCGGAATTTCGGACAAATTTATTATGGAAGTTTTAAGCGACAATCCAATGGGGCAGGCGGATGAACTTACTCCGTTTTGCATAGTAAGGAAGAAGGGCTCCTGAATTTTGCGCCAGCGAAGATCGTGTTTGTGATTAACTCCTATTTGACTACGGGCTTATTTAGAAGTTTTATTAATATGCAGCAAACATCAGCAACTTGTTAAGGAGAGTTTAAACTAACCCAACAGGAGGTTGCCATGAGCGATATGCAGCAATACAGCCTGAATTTTTCTGACCCGGCCAGCGATGGAGTCAAAGCCTGTGATTGGAATTGGATAGAAAAGGGCAAATGGGTGATGTCCAGCCGCGAGAAAGAAATAAGGTGGCAATACGAAGGACCTCTCACTGAAGAGGGACGGCAGAAGCTTCTCGAATACTTCGGCCTCGAGAATGCGGCCGAACAGCTTCCGCTCGAAAAAATCGAAAAGATGGCGCCAGCGGCACTGATGCAACTCCGCCGCGACCTGGAAGCCCGCGAAGGCCTTCCGAAAATCAGCCGCATGAGCGACCGTATCGGCGGGCACATCCCAGCCGAACTCGTGGCGGCATAAGTTCCTACCTGCCAAAAATAACGCGCGCTGTGTGTTTTACTGCACAGCGCGCTTTTTATTTTAGAAAAATAAACGCCGTTCGGGGTTGAAAATTTAGCAGTTTTAGGATATAGTTTTTCCTGCCTGCCGGCAGGCAGGCTGCTTTTTAAATTGTCGGGCCATGCCCAGATTTGAGAAAAAAGTTAATTGCCGGATCATCTAATGGTAGGATAGTGTACTGTGCCTGCCCGCCTCTGGCGGGAATCATGTCATCTAGGTTCGTCCCCACGTCAAAGTTTTAAAATTTAAAAATTCGTCTCCGGAGCTGCCGGGTCATCTAGTGGTAGGATACATGACTCTGAATCATGTCACCTTGGTTCGAATCCAAGCCCGGCAGCTCCGCAGAGGAAATTCTTCTTTGGTATAGGGATGAAAATCCCTAGCCCAGCAGCTATATGTCTGACAACAATTACTGGAAAAAACTTAAAAATAGTATCCTAGAATCACTCGGTCAAGAAATGGCATCTGACGCAAAGAATGGCAGATACTTAGAAGCCGTTATGTTGCAATTTTGTCTGATGGAGACTGAATTGAGATATTCCTTAGTTTGGAAAATTGATAAATTTCCCGATGAAGACAGAATGGCGAAATATTATTCTTCCGAGATGACTAATTTCGCATCCCTCATTGATTATTTGGAATTGTTGCGAGGCAATCCACCTCTTATTTCTTCCTTACGAAAATACAATGCCGATAGAGTTAAAATTGTTCACAAAATTATGTTCTTTGAAAGCGTCGCTCAATTACAAAAGACGGCGAAAGAAACTTAT
>DATKTR010000005.1:0-29857 GCA_035531015.1 Minisyncoccota bacterium
CTTTGGCGTTCAGGGAAAAATTTTCCGATACCAGTTTGGATATCTCTTCGACATAGCTGTTAGACGCTATGACAATCTCCGTCAGAGGCTCCTGCCAATGGCTCGCATAAAAATTAAAAACTTGATGAAGGCTGCGCTTCAACGCATCGCTGAAATTATCCCAGGAAACTTCCTTGTTGTCTCCCTGAATGTCTTTCCATGACTGAAAATATTCGAAGTGTAGCTGGCCTATTCTGATTATTAAAAAACGCATTCCTTTGTCGTCGACGCTCAGGACCAGAAGCGGTTTGTCCATTTTGAAATCGGAACCTTTTTCTCTTATAAGCCTTGCCAAGGAAAGAGCTCCGGATTCAACAGCCACCGGGAAAAATCCGGCTTCGATCAAAGCGTTCCTAAGCTGGTCCATAAATGTTTTCTGGGCGAACGCGCTCAGAATTTCTACCTTAAGTTCGTTTTTGTTCTGGCTTATTTGCTGCCATCCGGCGTATGCCTGTGAAAGTTCGAATGGCGAAACCATATTTATATTGAGCCTGATAGCTTCTTTAAGTTCCGTTTCCTCTATCAAAGGCAAGCTGAAAACCTGAGTGTAAATATGTATCGAGTTAAGCGTAACTATTACATTCGTGAATTTTTTCTTTGAAAAATCAAGCGGCAGGAGTTTTCGCAATTCCTTGAGGGCTTCAATCAATGTATCGTAATTCTTTATTTCGCCGCCCTCCACTATTCCCGGCGGCAGGCGAAGCACGGCGGTATCCAAAGAATTACCGTTCAAGTAAGCAAACCTCAAATCGGAATCGGAAATTTCCAGGCCGCCTATCTTGGTCCTAACCCTTAGAAGAGAAAGTAATTTTTCCGAAATATTCCCGAAATTCATTTTATTTATAATTCTAGCCTTTTATTGCTTCCTTTTACAGCGCGAGAGACTGCCACGATATTACATCCACTTCTCCCGTAGTGCTGTTTATCGCAACGATAACCTGTATTTTCTTTTGCTGGAAAAAAGATGTGGCTGTTGAAATTATCTTCGCCTCGCCGGTGACAGGAGAATTCTGGTTCACTGTCACGCTTGCCGAATCGCTGCCTACGGGCACCGAATAAGCGGAGACGGAAGAAAAATCCTTGTTCCTGGCAAGCCGCATAAGGGCGTCTTCCGCTCCCGCATATGCCAAAGACATGGCTTTATTCGCGGACTGGAAGCCGTAACCGGAGTTCAAAAAGCTTGCCGCAAGAAGTGCCACCGTAACGCCAATCGATAGCGTTATTATCCCTATAAGAAAAACGAAAGATAAGGCGGCCTGGCCTCGTCGAGGGCTGAGAGCTGAGAGCTTGGAGCTTGGAGTTGGCATGGTTTTATTGCTTTTGTAATTATACAACAAAAGATGTTTTTAACCTTCGACCAAGTTCCAAATTCTAAGTTCCAAGTTCCAAATCGCGTTCACGGACTCCAGTTTATCAGCACTTCGTCGACTTTGGGACTCAAGGTCTGAGCCAAATTCGAAGATAGAATTATCCTGTAACGGAAATATCTGAAATCATTAAAGAGACTGTAATCCAGGCCCAGCGAAGAATCAGGGCCGGTGCTGTAATACGTGTTTGCAGTGCCGTCGGTTCCCATAAAATTCCATGACCCGCTGGAAGAATTGCTTACCGCGAATTGGAAACGCACCGCGGTTCCCGACGGCAGCGTGCCATGCCAAAGAACAGAATTAAGCTGGGCGCCGTTTGCGGAACCGGTATCGTAAGTGCTTGAATCAAGCGTCGCTATTTCCGATGTCGCCACCCATGTAGTAAGCACCTCATAATTGGAAGAGCCGCATCCGGCATAATTGCCGCAGTTAAAACTTATCCAGCCCATGGTGTCATTCCAGGCATAATTCTGAAAGTTGCCGTTGGCGTCTATATAAACGCGGTAGTTGGAAGTCCCGCAGCTGTTCGTATTATTGCAGTCGAAACTTATCCAACCATAATTGTCATTCCATCCCCACCCGGAAAGATTGCCGGAGCCGTCATTGGTAACCTGATAATTGCTCGTCGCGCAGATATTGCCGCTTCTGGTGGTATGGCAATCAAGAGAAATATCTCCAGCAGTCGAACTGGCGTACCCCGTAAGGCTGTGCGAATTTACCGTTACCGTGTTCGTATTGTAAAAATCGAGCCAGCCTACTAGGTCGTTCCACGCCCAGTGCGAAGTTGTCGACGCGCTTATGTTCGTGGAAGCCTCCGCCATCTTCGATAAAAACAGCAAATTAAGCCCGAAGATAAAAATGATAAAAAAAATCCCGATTAAGTTTTTTAATTTTCTGTTTCCCTGCATCATGGCAATTGTATCATTAGCGAACCTGTCGTTGTCGCGTAGAACATGGAGGTTGATGTCGAGAACATGCTATTTGTGGAAGTGACCGGGCCGTCCTGTCCCGGACCTCCCGACCAGTCGGTTTGGTCGAAAATGTTGTCACGGAATCTGGTCAGATAAGTGGAAAAAGAACTCGTGGAACCGCCCGCCCATCCGTAAACAACGGTGGCCTTTTCGGTGGACGGGTCGTTCGTTCCTCCGCTTGAAAGTATATTGCCACTTCCGTCGCGTCCGGCGCTGTCGAGGTAAAAATATCTCGTGTATATGCCGGCGTCGTAAATATCTTTAATTTCAGCCGGCGAAAGAGCGCGGTTGTAAACGCGAACGTCGTCGAGCAAGCCATTAAAAGGAGACGTTGGACTAGATCCATTGCTGGAACTTGAACCGATAAATTCTCCGGTTGTATTGCCGGCATTAAGAGTTAGCGCACCACTTTTAACGACTACTCCATTAACGTATATAGTGGTATTTGCGCCATCTGAAACAAAAGCAACGTGAGACCATGTATTCATAGTTAAAACAGCGCTTGCCGTTGATAGATTTGCAGACCCGCTTGCTGCATAACCCAAAACCGACAAGCCGCCAGCAACCCCTGTATTTCCCTTAATACTGAAAATCCAGTTGTTTGTAGAATACAACGCCGAACTCCCAGAGCTCAAAAAATCTTGGCGTGATGTCATACTTGAAGAGGGACTAATCCATGCAGAAACAGTAATTATGTTTGTTCTTGCACTCGGGACGGCTGTTTTTATAAATTGACTTAGCCCATTAAATTGCCCTGCGCCACCTATCATTCCAGCTGCAGAGTGATTCCCAGTTCCACTCCAAGTGCCATTGTTCCCGCTTCCCGAAAAATCATACGCCGTAGTTCCCGTCGACTCGTCCAATTTCCAATATCCGACCAATCCGGAAGTTATGCTGTCGGCGGATACGCCTTCAGTTCCCGTTGCGGCGACAAACGGCGAACCCGGAACAAGAAAATATTTATTAGCGGAGCTTGTCGCCAGATTGGAAATATTATGCCAATCCCCTTCGCTGAAAACGCGGACATTTTCCAGAAGCTGCTGCCCCAAAGCGGCGGATACCTGCACTTTATCAGCCTGCGTGTTCGTCCTCAAAGACGGCAATATTATCGTCGTCGAAGCTATTATCAAAAGAGTGCCCACGCCCAAAGCTACCAAAATTTCAAGCAGCGACTGGCCGTCTCTCCAGAACTTGGAACTTGGAACTTGGAACTTGGAACTTATCATTTTGTTCAAAAACTTACCGCGCCGGAAGACGCGACATTTATCGTTGATGAGTTCAGCGAACCGTTTATCAAAATAATCCCAATGGAAGTCGATGCCGAGGCCAGGCCGCTTATCTGGCTGAAAGTAACATTGATGGAAGAACCGGAAGGAATAGTCGACGTCGCATAGACCAAGGTTGCCGGCAACCTGTAATATCCTATCCTTGTGTTGACGCCGTATGTCCCGTAAAAAAGCGCGAAAAACGGCACCGAACTCGTCGCATTGTCGAAATGAACTCCCCAGCTGGTGCTTGATGCCTGAGAAACGGAACGGCTCCTTGCCTCCCGAAGCAAAGATGCCATCTGCGCCGTCGTGTTAGTCAAATCGGTTGCGCCCTTCCTGCCGAACAAAGACAAAAAACCAAAAAGAGAAATCACCGCTATTATTGCTATCACGACCATCAATTCCAAAAGAGTGGTGCCTGATTTTTCGGAACTTGCCTGCCTGCCGAAGCTCCTGCCCGCATGCAACGCGCGGGCAAATCGGCGCAGGCAGGGAATTTGGAATTTTGAGCTTAGAAATTTTTTCATCTGTTTTTACGCGAAATCTGATTGTTCAATGGACTAAGTCCCTTCCGCCAAGTTCCAAGCCCTGAACTAGAATTGCGCAGTCAGCTGGTAGATCGGGATTATTATCGCCAAAGCTATCGTCGCGACCATAAGACCCATTATTATCAAAAGCGCCGGTTCAAGAAGAGAAACGAGCGACTTTATTCCGGATTCCACGTTAGCCTGATAAAATTCGGAAAGCGTTTTAAGCACTTCGTCCAAGTGCCCTGCTTTTTCCGATATGGCCACAAGATTCACTACGACATTCGGGAAAACCGTTTCCTTCCTGAACGTATCGCCTATTGTAAGTCCCTTGGACAGCCCGTCGGCGACGCGCTTGAGGCTGGCTTTGAATTTCTGCGAACCGACAACTTCGGAAGTTATTTCTATCGATTGTATTATGGGCAAGCCGGCTTTCATAAGAGAACTGAAGGTTGAAGCAAATGTCTGAATCGCCATATCGTTATAAATAGTTCTGACTACGGGCAAGGTCTCAAGTATCTGGCTCGCCATGCGCCTCCCAACCGTGTTCCTCCAGAAGAAATATATGGAGAATAATACTATGGATAAAAGTCCGGTGCTCAATAAAACTATGTTGTCGCTTATGAATAACCCTACTCCGAAAACTATTCTTGAGAACGTCGGCGGTTTTATTCCGGCCTGCAAGAATGAATTGGCGATTTTCGGCAAAGCGAAAGTCACCATAAAACCGATAATAAGCGTCGCCATCACCGACAGAATTATAGGATAGACCAAGGCGGAACGGACTTTACTTCGAAGTTCCGCTTCGCGCTGCATGGAAACGCTCAAATCTTCGAAAGTCTGCTGCAAATTTCCGGAAACTTCTGATGCTTTTATCAAACTTACGAAAACCACGGAAAAAGACCGGGGGTAATTGGCAAAAGCCTGATAGAAAGGGCGCCCTTGGCTCAGATTTTCCCTGACCTCTATCAAAAAATTCCTCATTGAAGGCTTCTGAAAATCGGCTATAAGTATGTTAACCGCGGAAAGAAGGTCCGTGCCGACTTTAAGCATCAGTGACAAATACTTGGTAAGAAAAAGCTTGTCGGAAAGATTTATTTGCCCGAATAATCCCAAAAATCCTGCCTTGCCGGATTTTACCGGTTTTACCGAAACCGGCCTGAGTTCTTTTTGAGAAAGAAACCTTAATACCTGATTCAGGTTCTCGGCTTCCATTTCCGCTTCGGAAATTTTGCCGTTTTTGTCCGCCGCCGTGTATTTGTAGATCATATGTTAATGGCTATTTATTCACGTATAACGCGCAGCACTTCTTCTATTGTAGTTTTTCCAAGCTGGACTTTATAGAGTCCGTCCTCAAACATAGTCTTGAAACCGTCAGCTTTTAATTCTTTCCTTATTTCTTCAACGCTGAATTCCGGCTCTATTATAAGTTTTTTAATCTTATCACTTATTTCCATCGCCTCAAAAATACCGAGACGGCCGCGGTATCCAAGAAAATTGCAGGAACTGCATCCTTTCCCTTTGAAAATAATCTTCGGTATTCTGGAAAAATCGGCTATATCCAGGTCGGTAAGCTGTTTTTTTATCAAATCGGTTACTTCCGAAGGCGTTTGATAAGAATATATGCATTGGTCGCAGATCTTTCTGACAAGACGCTGCGCCAAAATAAGGTTCATTGTTGCCGCAATAAGGAAAGGCGGCACCTGGAGGTCGAAAAGGCGCGGGATAGCCGTCGGCGCGTCATTCGTGTGAAGCGATGAAATGATAAGGTGCCCGGTAAGGGCCGATTGTATGGCGATGCCGGCGGTTTCACCGTCTCTGATTTCACCGACCATTATTATGTTCGGGTCCTGCCTTAAAAGGGCGCGCAGTCCCGACGCAAAAGTTATGCCGGCGGCCGGATTTATCTGTGTTTGGTTAACATACTTTATATTGTATTCGATAGGGTCTTCGATTGTGGTCACGTTAACCGCCGGCTTGTTCAAAATGTTCATCATCGCGTAAAGCGTGGTCGTTTTACCGGAACCGGTCGGTCCGCAGGAAAGAATTATCCCGTAAGCTTTTTTAAGATTTTCAGTGACGATATTTGAAACATCCTCGTTCATTCCGAGCTCTTCGAATGAAAGCGGTTTTTGCGCTGCTTCCAAAAGACGCATTTCAAGCTTCTCCCCGTAAAAAGTAGGCATTACGGAAACGCGGACATCTATTATTTGATTCGAAAGCATATAGCGGAACCGTCCGTCCTGAGGCTGATGATGCTCGTCTATCTTTAGGCCGGACAGTATTTTTATTCTGGCAACAAGAGCATTGTGAACTTCTTTTGGTATTCTCAAAATTTCGTAAAGCACGCCGTCAATGCGGTATCTTATCAGGGTGTTCTCTTCCAGTATCTCCATATGAATATCGGAAGCGCGCAAAGACGCGGCATAAGAAATGATATTGTCGACCACGGCGACTACCGGGACCTGTATTGATGCTTCTTCAAGGTTGCGGCTGGCGCTGCGCAGCGATGCTTGCACGTTTTCCTCTATTATCTTTTTGAAATCGCGGGCCATTGCCATTCCATAAATGGAAAATGACCTGTCGAGATCATCGGATGTGGTCAGGAATGGTTTTATTTTCCCGCCGAGCCGTTCGCCTAAAAATTCTATGGTCCCGAGATCGCTCGGGTCAGCCATGGCAACGTCAAAAGTCCCGTCAGGTTCGCGGTTGAATACCGCAACGCGCCTCTGTCGCGCGATTTCTTCGGGTAGAATTTTAAAAATCTTATCGTCGATGGTATCAGTGGAAAGGTCGGCTACTTTCACGCCGAGCGTACTCGCGATAAATTCATTCAAAAATCCCCTCTCTACTATTTTTTCGGAAATAAGCTTGTCGATGAGGTTTTCATTCTTCCTGTCGGCTTCTTCGACGATAACGTCAAATTGCTCCGGAGAGATAAGGCTCTCCTGAACAAGCTTGTTTTTAAGTTGAGTTATTGACAGCGGAAGGCGCATAAAACAAAAATATCCTGTTTTTATCGGAACGACGCGAGTCAGACAGCCGGAAGATTAAATAATGAAATTATTCAGAAACGATTGCGGAATCTGGCTCTTTAAAAGTATAGCAAAAACCGCCACGGGCAGCCACAGATAAAAGAACGGTGCCCGCCCTTTTTTGAGTATCGAGTAAATAACCGTAAGCAACAGTCCCGAAATAAGCATAAACGGCGCATAAATCAGGAGCCCGGGATATCCCGACAGGAAAATTCCCGTAGCCATAAGCCAGCCTTCTTCTTTTTCAAAAAAACGCTCCCCGAATCGTTTGTTCAAAAATTCGGAGATTATTTTCAGTGCCAAGGCGAAAACAAGGGAAACCAATAAGGGAGAGAAAAATCTTGGAATGACATACGACGCAAAATATTTCCAGCTCGCGTGCGGAGGCAAAAGAAAGGCTGACAAGGGATTATTTTCCCATATCCTGTAAAGAGAAAATGTAAAATAAAACGCCGAAGAAAACGCCGCGGCAACGCTTAGAAAAAAACAAAACCTTATGTATTTGACCGTAAAATTACGGCCTAATAACTGCGCGGCGAACAATAAAAGCAGCACTACTATGCTGAACTTATCGGCAACCGTCATATTAAATTACAAAGTTAAGCTTGTTCCGACTTCGTACATATTGGGATTGCTTCCGCCGTCGGTCGATTCCACGTCAGATGTGCCGCTGGCGGCATACTTCGTGCTTTCCATTTTCGTGTCTATCTCAAACTGAAAATTCGGAGAGTCGTTGGTGGCATAGCTGTAGAAGTAAGTCGCGTTGTTGATAGGGTCAACCGGCTCGGAGCCGATCGGCGAACCGGAACCGATTGTCGAGAAATTTACAGGTATCCATCCGCCACCCGATACGTTGCTTGAGCTCGCAACTGAAGTCGTACTTATCGTAACATCGGTAGCGGCCATTCTTCCGCAACCTACAGTTGTGGAAGTATTCGGCGAAGAACCGTAACAATAATTAGCGTTTCCTATGTTAGGAGAAGAAACATCTTGAAGATAGAGAGATATCGCGCTCTTAAGAGTCGACATATCAGATAATCGCTGAGAATCCCTCGCTTGCGCGAGCATCTGCGCGGGATTAAGAGTAAGTATCACGAACACGGCCAATATTGCGATTATGGATACAACTATCAGAAGCTCTATCAGTGTAAAACCTTTCTGTTTCTGCTGCATTTTTATTGAATCTGTCCGGTGATTAACGAGTAGCGCGGGTTACAAAGTTAAGTTTGTTCCGACTTCGTACGCATTCGCGTTGTTCCCGCCGTCGGTCGATTCCACGTCTGACGTGCCGCTGGCGGCATACTTCGTGCTTTCCATAACTGCGTCTATCTCGAATTGAAGCGAAGCGTTGGTGGCATAGCTGTAGAAGTAAGTTGCGTTATTGACCGGGTCAACCGGCTCGGTGCCAAGCGGCGAACCGGCGCTGATTGCCGAGAAGTTTATCGGTATCCATCCGCTTCCGGTGACGCCGCCTGCCGCTACCGCGGTGGTTGTCGATACGGTTGCCGCAGTCATTCTTCCACCACAGCCTGATGCCACCGGAGTAGATACGGATGAACCATAACACTTGCCAGCAGTCCCCATAACCGGAGAAATTTGGTCTGCCAGGTAAAGGGCAATCGCGCTCTTAAGAGTCGAGAGGTCGGAGATTCTCTGTGAATCCCTCGCCTGCGCGAGCATCTGCGCGGGATTAAGAGTAAGTATCACGAACACGGCCAATATTGCGATTATGGATACGACTACCAGGAGCTCTATCAGTGTAAAACCTTTCTGTTTCTGCTGCATTTTTATTATTTTTTATTAGTTAAGCTTTTAATTGGCCTTTTCTATTAGATTTATTATAGCAGAAATGCTTATTTTGCGCTGTGGATAACTTAATTACAATTACAGCAAAAAAGTATCGTCCGGTTCGCTTTCCAATTTCACCCTGCTGCCTCCAGGCCTGCCTGCGTGGTCAGGCAAAGAAAACTCTATCGAATATGCATGGAGCATAAGCCTGCCTGCTTTCTCTTTTTGTTTTTTGCCGCCATAAAGCTTATCGCCGAGTATCGGATGGCCTATGGATGCGAGATGCACTCTTATCTGGTGCGTCCTGCCGGTCTCGGGAAAAACTTCCAGCAAAGAAACTTTTTCACCTCCGAAAGCAAAAGTTTTTTTAACTTTGTACGAAGTCACCGCGTTCTTTTTCATTTTTTCGGAATGTACGCTTCTTTTCACCGAACCGGTTTTAATTCCTATGGGCTTGTCGATGACGCCCTCTTTTTCTTTCAGCTCCCCGGACACCAAGGCAAGATAAGTTTTTTTTATCTGCCTGGTCTTGAAAAGCTCTTTGAAATATTCGAAATATTCCTGATTTCTCGGCACGAGCATTACTCCGGAAGTGTCTTTATCCAGGCGATGCACTATTCCAGGACGCAGGTTCACCTGCCTGCCGGCAGGCAGGTCTCCGACATTTTTCACCTCGGGATAATTTTTTAATAACCAGTCAACCAAAGTCGGTTCTTCCTCGCTGCCTTTTTTGATGGGATGAACCCCACACATAGCAAAGCTATGTGTGGGGTGAACAAGCAAGCCGGCAGGTTTGTAAATTCCGATAAAATTTTTATTTTCGTAAATAACTTTCGGCTCGTGGTTTAGCGGATTTGGAACTTGGAATTTGGTCATTGGAAATTACAAAGATTTTAAAATTGAATGACCAAGTTCTAAGCTCAAAGCTCCTCTAATTCAGAACAAATTCACGACATCCCTGACGGTAACAACAGCCATCAAAAGAAGCAGGAAAACAAAACCGACGCCGTTTATATAGGACTGCGCTTTTACGGATACCGGCGACCCTTTTATTTTTTCAATGACGATAAGAAATAACCGCCCGCCGTCGAGCGCCGGAAAAGGAATAAGATTCACGACAGCGAGATTGAGCGATATCAATCCGATGAGCTGGATTAGATATATCATTCCTGCCTGCCCGGTTTTCTCGGCTACGGAAAAAATTCCTACCGGACCCACAATTCCAGCCATAAGCGAACCGTGCAGAATCAAGTTTTTAGCCAAATCGTAAAAAGCAGATATTGTCGCGCCGACTATGAAAATCGATTCGTTGAATCCGTCGCGCGCGGCTGCAAAAAATCCTTCGCTCTTCACCCCGCTCTCCGAAAATGCCACGCCCAAAGCTCCTTCGTCCGGTCCCGTTGAAATTCTCGGCACGGCCGATATGCTTATTTCTTTGTCGCCGCGCATTATATCCAAGTTCACGGGTTGTCCCCTGTGCTGATTGATGAATCCGATAAAATCCTTTGAATTCGAATAATTTTTTATTATGTCGCCGCTCAATATTCCCGCATTGTCAGCCGGAGAGCCCGGTTCAACTCCGCTGACAATAAGAAGCGTCGGCGTTCCTATCATAAAAACCAAAGATGCCATTGCCCAACCTATTAAAAAGTTAACAAAGACTCCGCATCCGATGACGATAAATCGCTTCCATGCCGGCTGAAAAAGAAAGTATCTCTTTTTTTCTTCCGCCGGCAGCGATGCCAATTCTTCGGGATTGGTTATCTGTTCTTCTTCGCCAGCTATTTTGACAAAACCTCCGAAGGGCAGCCAGTTGAAACTGTATTCGGTTTCACCGAATACCGCGGACTCGCGCAGACTGGACGCGGACTTACGCGGAACCTTTTTATGCCTCCACGCGAATATGCGCGGCGGAAACCCAAAACCGAATTCGTCGACTTTCAAGCCGAATAATTTCGCCGCCAAAAAATGACCGGCTTCGTGGCCAAGAATGAGAATGGACAATCCGACAATGACTATTATTGCGATTAACATTTGTTTAAATTTACAATTATCAATTTACAATTATCAATTTACAATTATCATTGAATGACACAATGACTCAATTTACAAACTGTTTGATAATTGAGACATTGAAAATTTATTGTAAATTGGAATTTAAAAATTGAAAATTTAGTTGAAAATTATTCTTCTATCTCTTTGGTTTTACTCGCGAGCATCTCATCCATTTTACGATTCGCGTCGTCAATAAGTTTCTGGGTTTTATCTTTCGCCTGGAAAAGGTCGTCTTCGGTTATCTCCGCTTTCTCTTCGGCCGACTTGAATTTCTTTATGGCATCGTCGCGGTGCCCGCGAAGGCGTATCTTGGCGGATTCGGTCATCTTGCCCGCAAGCTTCACCAATTCTTTGCGGCGTTCATCCGTAAGCGACGGCAGCGAGGCGCGTATGATGTTCCCGTCGCTCGAAACGCCCATTCCGATTTTGGCGTCTTCAATGGCCCTGACAACCTGCTGGGTTATGCCTTTGTCCCAAAGCTGGATGTCAATTTCGCGCGGCGGACGCAAGCTCAAAGAACCAAGCTGTTTGAGTTCCATCATCTGGTCGTAGCAGTTCACCTTTACGTTTTCGAGAATTTCCACGGAAGGCCTGTTGCCGCGCACGTTTTGAAGTTCTTTTTTCAGCGACTCGACCGAGTCCTTCATCGAAACTTCGAGTTCTTTAAGATTTTTTTCCAGTTGTTGGTTCATCCCACACATAACTTGCACTGAAAATTCCTGGCAATACTACACGCAGAATTTACATATGCAATTTTAACTATACTCCGACCTATAATTTTCATAAAAATAATATTGTGCAAGTTATGTGTGGGATTCATCCTGTTTTTTACACTATGCCTTTAGGCTGCCCTCCAATCTCTCTTTGAGACGACGCAATCCTTGTGCGTGCAATTTTAATGATTTTTCTCGATTATACGCATCCTGCTTTGATTTGTAACCTTCGAAATATATAAGTTCCCACGGCATATGTTTTTTGGTATGAAATGACTCTCCCGAATTATGTTGTCCAATACGCTTTTTCAAGTCGGACGTACAACCTATGTATAAACTCTGATCTTTTAGTGATTTAATAATATAGACGAAATGCATATCAGTCCAATCAAACCCCGCCGAGCAGGCTTTCCAGCTGAAGGCGCGGATTTATATTATACGACTCGCTGTCCCGGCGCAAAGCCGAAACCTTGTGCCAAAGTTCGGAATTTTTTCCGGTTGCAGTTTTAGAAATAACCATCAGAACCGCTTCCAGAAACCGCGATATATCGAAGTTGTCGTTTTCAAGCATGAACTTGATTACATTCCTCCTTTCCCAGAAACCCGATTTAAGGAATTCCTCCGCATCCTTAAGCAAAGACTCAAAGTTTTCGTCGGAGGCGGCCATCAAAGCAAGCCCTGGCTGACCGTGCGACATCTCGGCGAACTTTTTTGCCTGTTCGGCCCCGCATTTAATTTCTTCCATAAGCCACTTTTCAATTGCCGCGTACGGCACTGGCGGAAAATATATTTTCTGAAGGCGCGATTGGAATGTTGGCGGAAGCCGCTCCGGGTCATTGGCGATTATTATCAGAAGTGAAGATTCCGGCGGCTCCTCTGCTATCTTTAAAATAGCGTTCATGGCTTCTCCGGTCATCGCTTCCGAATCGCTTATAACGGCCGTGCGGCGCTGGCTTGCCGCCGGTTTCTGCCATAAAAAATTTTTAAGCTTTCTTATTTCGTCTATGCCGACAGTTCCCTTTTCATCCGGTTTTATTAAGAGAAAGTCGGCCAGAACTTTTTCCGGTTTGTGAAATCCGCCTATTTCGAGATAATTCGCGAAACATAACGCAAAAAGTTTTTTGCCGACCCTCGGCTGGCCGAAAAAAAGATAACAGTTCGCCAAATTGTTTTTCGCGGAAAGCTCTTTGAAATCCCTTGCGAGTTTTTCGTGCCCGATCATTGTATAGTATAGAACTTGGATATTGGTTTTTGGAACTTGGGATTTGTATCAATGACACCAAGTTCCAAACTCCAAGCTCCAAGCTCGAATTTTATCGTTTGTTAAGCAATGTCTGCTTATACTTGTCGAGATGATCGAGGATGAGGCCGGTGCCTTTGGCAACGCAGAAAAGCGGGTCTTCGGCGACGTATGTCGAAACACCGAGAAACCTTTCAAAAAATTCAGGCAGATAGGCAAGCTGCGAACTGCCGCCGGAAAGTATTATTCCTTTTTCCATAATGTCGGCAACGAGTTCCGGAGGCGTAACGTTAAAAACGTTCTGGACCGAAGCGGCTATGTCCATAAGATGCGAATTCAAAGCCTCGGCCATTTCGTTGCTGTTGATAACCAGGTCTTTCGGCAATCCGCTCACAAGATTCCTGCCGCGGAATTGATATTCCATTTTGTCTTTTGAAGGAAGCGCGGAACCTATCTCTATCTTTATCTGCTCGGCAGTTTGTTCTCCGATGGCAATGGCATATTTTTTCTTCACATAATCCGATATCGCCTGGTCGAATTTGTTTCCGGCAACACGCAAACTAGTCCAGGAAACTATATTGCCGAGAGCGACGACGGCCACCTCGGAAGTTCCGCCGCCTATGTTGATTATCATGTGACCGCTTCTGGCGTTAATCGGTATTCCGGCTCCGAGCGCGGCCAAAACCGGCTCGCGCACGATAAATGCGTTCCTGGCTCCCGCTTCTTTGGCGGCGTTGATGACGGCGCGCCGTTCGGTCTGGGTTATTCCCGCGGGAACGGAAATAATCACATCCGGCCTGAAAAAATTGAAGCGTCCGACAGCCTTTGAAATGAAATATGTCAGTAGCGCTTTGGTTATGTAATAGTCGGCAATGACGCCGTCCTTGAGCGGACGGTAGGCGCCTATCTCTTCCGGCGTCCTGCCTATCATTTCTTTCGCTTCCACTCCGACGGCCAGAACGGAATTGTCGTGCCTGCGAAGCGCGACAATGGTCGGTTCGTTTATGATAAAGCCTTTTCCGGGCACGAAAACAACCGTATTCGCGGTGCCCAAATCAATTCCTATTTTTCGAGTGAACATTGGATGTATTTAAGTGCAAAAAGGGATTCGAGTCAATTACGGACAAAGGCGTTTATTCAGGCGATTCTTTCTATTTCTGCTCCGAGCTTCTTAAGGCGCTCATCTATCTTCTCGTATCCCCTGTCTATCTCCTCTATGCCTTCTATTTCCGATTCGCCTTCGGCTGTCAGCGCTGCTATGAGATTGACCATGCCTGAGCGCAAATCGCGGACGGCCATTTTTCCTCCGTGGAGTTTTGTCGGCCCGTAAACTTTCGCCGTATGATGGAAATTTTTCCCGTCGAAATGGCATTTGGAATCCTGCGGACATTCGGTCGAGATTTCTATCTTCGCGCCAAGAGATATCAAATCTTTGGCATAACCGAAGCGGTCTTCGTAAATCGTCTCATGTATTTCGGAAACTCCATCCGCCTGCGTCAGCGCGACAGCGAGCGGCTGCTGCCAGTCGGTCATAAAACCGGGATGAACCGACGTCTGAACGCGCAACGGCTTAAGCGAGCTGGTTCTCCAAAAGCGGATTCCCTCCGGAACCACTTCGTATTCGGCACCGAGCCTGCGGACAACGTTCAAAAAAGTTATAAGGTGGTCTTGAACCGCTTCGCGCACCAGTATTTTGCCGTTAGCGGCGATTGCGAGGCAGGCGAAAGAAACAGCTTCGTTCCTGTCGGGCAATATCCTGTGCGTCGCTCCGTTAAGTTTTTCCACTCCTTCTATGTAAAAATCACGGTTGGCGCCGAGCTCTATGATGGCTCCCATTTTTTGGAGCATTTTAACTATATCCATTATTTCCGGCTCAAGCGCGGCGTTTCTCAAAATCGTTTTGCCTTTCGCCATAACGGCGGCAAGCATGGCATTCTCGGTCGCTCCGACGCTCGGGAAATCGAATCTTATTTCTGCTCCGTGAAGCCCCTCCGGAGCAGTGGCGCGGTAGCTTTCCGAGCTTATTTCTATTTTCGCGCCAAGAGCTTCAAGCGCTTTTATGTGAAGATTCACCGGACGCGGACCGAGCTTGTCTCCTCCGAGTATCGGCACTTCGGCTTCGCCGGCCCGCGCGAGAAGCGGCCCGAGCGCCAAAATAGGAATACGGTTGCGCCGGCTTAATTTGAAAGCCCTGTTTTGCTTTATATCCTTTGTCCGTATCGTCAGCTTGGATCCGGATATTTCTATATCGCTTCCTATTTCGCGGCAAAGCTCGCCCGTTATCTCGGTATCGCCTATGTTCGGAAAATTTTCAAAAACGCACGGTTGGTCGGTCAAAAGCGAAGCGACCATCATTTTGGTGGCCGCGTTCTTCGCTCCGCTGATGCGGATCTCGCCCTCAAGCCTCTTCCCTCCCCTAACCAGAAATTTTGCCATTTATGTATTCAGTAAGTTCTTTAATTTTTATTCGTTCCTGCTTCGCCGTATCGCGGTCGCGGACAGTGACATCGCCGTTTTCCAAGCTGTCGAAATCAACAGTTATGCAAAACGGAGTTCCAATCTCGTCCTGCGAATAATATCTTTTGCCAATGTTGCCGCGGTCATCCCAGGCAACTGGAAAACTTTTCAGCAAATCGCCGTGAATTTTCTGCGCAAGCTCCACAAGCTCGGGCTTGTTGGCAAGAAGCGGAAATACCGCGGCTTTATAAGGAGCGAGTTTGAACGGCAGTTTTAGAACGACGTGCCCGCCGTCTTCGTAGTACGCGTCGACCAATGTTGCCAGAACAGAACGGTCCAAGCCGAAGCTCGGCTCGATGACATGCGGGAAAAATTCTTCTCCGGTTTCCGGGTCCCGGTATTTCAAATTCTGTCCGGAAAACTTTTCGTGGTTCTTCAGGTCGAAATCGGTGCGATAAGCCAGTCCGTAAAGTTCCTTTTGCCCGAACGGATAATCGTATTCGAAATCAACAGTTCTCTTGGAGTAATGCGCGCGGTCTTCTTTCGGGACTTCCACCTCGTGGACTTTTTTCGGATTGATTCCCAAATCTTTGGTTATCCATTCCATCATTTCCTTCTGCCAGTATTCGAACCATTTCTCCCATTCTTTTTCTTCGATGAAATATTCGAATTCCATCAGGTCGAATTCGCGCGTGCGGAAAATGAAATTGCCCGGCGTGATTTCATTGCGGAAAGCCTTGCCCTGCGAAGCGATTCCGAAAGGCAATCTTCTTCGGGTCGTGTCCAGCACCTTCTTGAAATTGACGAACATGGACTGCGCTATTTCCGGGCGGAAGTAAGCAACGTTCGCCTGCTCTTCCGCGGGACCCAAAAAAGTTTTGAGCATAAGGTTGAATTGTTTCGATTCCGTGAATTGCCCTTTGGCTCCGCATTTCGCGCACGGCGCATCAATATCTATGTTGTCCGCGCGAAAACGCTCGTGGCACTTTTTACATTCAACCAACGGGTCGGAAAAAGTAGCAAGATGCCCGCTCGCTTCCCAGACTTTCGGATTCATTATTAAAGCGGCGTCTATGCCAACCATATCGCTGCGGCGGCGGACAAATCTGTCCCACCAGGCTTGCTTGATATTGTTCTTAAGCTCGACGCCGAGCGGCCCGTAATCCCAGGAATTGGCCAGTCCGCCGTAAATCTCCGAACCGGGGAAAACGAATCCCCGCCTTTTGCACAAACTTACTATTTTTTCCATCCCATTAGAAATGGTTTCAGTCTCTGCTTTGTTTGTCTTTTTATCTTTCATCTTGATATTTAAACTTTTCCGTAAATTCATGTTCAGCGCCATTTCTAACGGGACAGGTCAGATTTTCCGTCATAAATCAACTCTTATTTTCTTTACTACATACTACTCACTACCTACTACTTACTCAATACTACTGCTGTACCGTCCTGTTGACTGCCGCACTTATGGTCGGATCGTCCACCAGCATCGTTGTCAAGGTCGGATAAGAACCGGTCAGCTGCGCGTTGACGAAATCGTCCTGCCACTGCACGGAAGTACCGCTGAGAAATGTAATATATTGTCCAATCTGGTTTATCGCGGGAGTCACTTCTACTTGAAAAACGGCTTCAATAGGCTGGCTGATTACTCCTTTATTGGCCATTACGCTGCCGACGTCCCAGGTTACTTTTCCGCTCGTCGGGTCATAACTCGGCTGGCTGTCTATATTTGATTTTACGTTTCCCGTCCATTGCGCGCCCGATTGTAAATATGCCGAAACTTGGACATTGGAAACATCTGTCGCGTAATTCGCAAGTATCCAGTGAACCGTGTACTGCGTCGGCTGGTTCACGCGAGGAGGATAGGGACCGCTGTTGACGAAACCGGAGGCGGCGTCCCGCCACAATCCTTTCGCCTGTATCTGCAAATTTCCGGCTATTTTTGTTTCAAAACTGGAATCGGAAACGGTTTGCTGGGCATTAACTCCCTGCGGAACCGTAGGAGAACTTATTTCCGTGTTCAATCTAAGAGTGTAGTTTTTGTCGCTGATGAGCCTTATCGGAAAATCTTTTTTAAGCTTAACGTCAATACTCAAATCCCCTTCCTCGCCGGGCGCCAGCGTTGCGAGTGCCGGCTCGTTCGCTGCCAGCCAGGTAAATGTGTTCCCGATGGAACTGAAAGACGCGTCTGTTTTAAGTGTCTGAAAATCAACCATGGAACTTAAAAGAGAAGCCTTAACCGTCACATTCTCAAAAGTCACTGAAGAATTATTTTTGTAATGTAAATCGTAAACCAATTCGTCTCCGGCGCGCGCTACATAATCGCTTGCGTTATTGTCTTTGCCGTTTATCGTTGCCGAAATCGACAACGGCGAAGCCGATATGGATATGCCCGCGGTCTGTTCGGCAATGGTGAAATTCTGCCCGCCGTAATCCGGCCCGCTTGCCGACACCGAACCGTTGAAATCATACGACGATTTTCCGGAATCGCTGATGCTGCCGGTTATCGTTATGCTGCTACTGGCTCCTTTGGGAAGTTTTCCGAGATCCCACTGGTTGTTCCCTGATGAAGGATCGATGCTGCTTTTTGAAAAATGGAATTCCGCCGGATAGTCTATGTTCAAAATGACGTCGTTGCCGAAGTCCTGGCCGGAATTGTTCTTATAATCCACTTTGAGGTCGAAATTCGATCCGCTGAAAACGCTCTGGGGAAGTTCGAAGCTGACATCAACAGCCTGGTCGTTTACCGGCAGGTCGATGCCGGAATTGCTTTCGAATTGAGCGGTTGAGCCTGCGAGCTGATAGGAAAGTTTCGCATCAATGTGCTTAAGAGAATTAGTATCGCCGATTATGACTATATTGAAAGTGTTTATAGTGGCGCTTCCAGGTCCGATATCGCCGACATCGGTTTCTATGACGCGCTGGCTCTGGGGCCCATTAAGGTAATAGACATTGTCGGGCAAGGAAACCGACAGGTGCGAGTTTTTAAGAACCTGGTCTGAATTATTGGAAAGTGAAATTTTAAGGGCGAACGGCTGTCCGGACAATATCTGGTCGGGTTTTGAAAATTCCACCGCTACATTGACTCCGGTCGGACGCGTCAAAAAATAATAGAGGCCGTAACCGGCGATTGCGATTATTAAAATAGGCGTAGCTATTTTTGCCGCGGTCGCCATGGCGGAACTTTTATGTTCGTCGCGTCCCGAATTTTCGAGCCCTTCGTCCTCTTCCCAGGGAGATTTCATATTTTCTTTTTGAGTGTCCATATTAGTAATCAGTCGTTAGCAATCAACAAATAAGTTATTTGGTAAAAATCCTGATGCCTGTTGTCTAATTTCTAATGCCTGTTTTTTCTTGACCGGCTCCAATATATAGTACTTCGTCCGCAGGCAGTTTAAAAGCGCAGTTTTTGCAGAAAAATTCCTGAGTCCTCGGATGGAAAACTTCCGTGCCTCCTTGGCAAAAACCGCACGAAGAATAATCAGGGTCCCAGCCCAATATCCTTAAGACATCATTCCATGAGAATTTTCCGCTGACCAGCATTTCCCAAATCACGAATTCCGGCTCGGCCTCCGAAAGTATCTCTCCGAGAAAACGCAGTTCCGGCAGGCTTAATTCAAGGCGCGTTTTTTTCAGCGCGTCAACGACTTGCAACCCGTTCTTCTCTATCATTCTGATTTGCACAAGATTGCCCGGCTGGAGATGCCCTGAAAGCTTTGAAGTTATTTTTCTGATGCTTTTTGCCCTGCCGACCAGTTTGCCGAAACGCTTGGTCAGAAAAACAATCCTGCCGTTCAAATCGCCGTGCGGAAATCTGTCCAAAACCACTGCTTCGCTTAAATATTCGTGCATTTGTTTTTATTTTATCATTAAAAAGTTTGGCGGTAAAAATATTCAAAAAAAACGCGGGTTGCCTTTCGGGCTTCCCGCTGTTAACGTTTGAACTCGCTTTTTGCCGCGTTTAATCCATTGCAGCTTCCACAACTCCAGTGAAATGGGTCAGTTTCTTTCCGCCCATCTCAATTTGCAGGCGTTCCACCTTATTGGCTTTGTCGCCCAGATTCGTGGCAATGTATTCGACAATCGTCTGCGCATCGGGGCTCGGCTTGAAATCCACCTGCTGCCGCCGGGGACTTTTTTCTCCGACCACATCCACCGATACGAAGAATTTTCCCGCACAGTCAAATCCCAATTTCTTGATTTGTTCAATGAAGGCATCGTCCAACATGGCATTCTCCTCTATTGATTTATCAGGTTGCTATGGAAGATCCGGCTCAGGCCGAATCCTTGGGAGAAATATTAGAACCGATAATAAGAAAAAGCAAAAAATACTTTGTGCCGCGGGAGGGAGTCGAACCCTCATGAGTTTCCCCACACGATTTTGAGTCGTGCGCGTCTGCCATTCCGCCACCGCGGCAAATTAACGCTCGCTATTTATGTCTTATTCAAGCCGATTTCGTTGCTAAAATCAAGAAAAATCTGTAATATCAATAGAGCTTGGTTTTTAGAATTTAGAACTTAGAGACTGAAATATATTACAAAAACCAACAACCAAGTTCCAAATTCCACCTACTAAAAATGGCCCGCGTAATCGCAATCTGCAATGCCAAAGGAGGAGTCGGTAAAACGACTACCGCCGTTAACTTGTCGGCGTATCTTGCCGCAAGCGGAAAAAAAGTCCTTCTTATAGATTTCGACCCGCAGGCAAATGCCAGCTCGGCACTCGGCAGCGACCCGATGCGCATCGAGAAAAGTATCTATCACGGCATCATAAACGAAACACCGGCGGAACAGCTTATAAGGCCGACTACTATCTTCAATCTGCACCTTATTCCGGCGGCGCCGCATCTCGCCGGCATACTCGTCGAATTCGTGAGTCTGCCTGAACGCGAGCGCTTTTTAAGAAAATTTTTGCATTTGCTCCGCCACCAGTACGATTACATAATAATAGACCTGCCGCCGAGCTTAAGCCTTCTGACGATAAACGGCTTGCTTGCCGCCGACGAAGTGCTCATACCTGTGCAGGCGGAATATTACAGCCTTGAAGGAATTGGCCAGCTCCTCGAAATAGTCGACCTCATCAGAAAGAATCTCGGGCACGACCTGAAAGTTAATGGCGCGCTTCTGACAATGTATGACAAACGCGAACACCTCAGCCGCGAAGTCGGCAAAAATTTGCGGTCTCATTTTCCCTATTACGTTTTTGAAACCGAAATCCCCCGCAGCGTCGCTCTGGCGGAGGCTCCAAGTTTCTCGAAACCGATAATTCTTTACCGCCCCGACTCCAACGGAGCAAAAGCTTATCAAAAACTCGCCGAAGAAATAATTTCGCAGGAGAAAAAAGCCGAGGAACCGATATCGAGCGAAAATTTCGGCAACTTCAACATTTTGTGATTTGTGATTCAAGATTTATGATTTACGAATAACGACCTATTTGAACTCTCTTAATTCCTAAATCTTAAATCATAATTCTAATCTACCATGCTAGGAAAAGGACTCGAATCTTTAATACCGCCGAACCAGGGCAACAGGCATAATGCGGGGCAGACGCCGAACGCCGATAACAATGCCGGAATGCCGCGCCAGGCCGCGGCGCCACAACAGCCCGCGAGTGTTCCGGCTCAACCCCCTGCGAACAACGGCGCCTCCAATTTTTCGTCTGTTCCGCTTATTCAAAATTCCGTTCAGCATCAGCAAATCCAACAACCTCAGAAAAAAAAGAATAAAGAACCGGAAAACATCGGCTCCGTGTTCCATATTGAAATAGAAAAGATAAAGCCGAATCCCCAGCAACCCCGCCGGCAATTTGAAGAAGAAGCGCTAAAAGACCTTGCTTCTTCAATAAGAGAATTCGGGATACTTCAGCCAATCACCGTCACGAAAATCGAAAAGGAAACTCCGAACGGAACCGATGTCGAATATCAGCTTATCGCCGGGGAACGCCGCTGGCTTGCTTCAAAGATGCTCGGCCTCGAACTCATACCGGCAATAATCAGGAACATTGACCTGGAGCGCGAACGCCTCGAACTCGCCATAATCGAAAACATACAGCGCGAAGACCTTAATCCGATTGAACGAGCGCGCTCTTTTGCCAAGCTTCAAGACGAATTCAGACTGACCCAAAGGGAAATAGCCGTGCGCCTTGGGAAAAGCCGCGAAAGCATCGCCAATACCGTCCGCCTGCTTGACCTACCCGCGGCTATTACCGAAGCGCTCGAGAAAAACCAGATAAGCGAAAGCCACGGGCGCCTGCTTCTCGCCATAGAAGACCCGGGAACGCAGGAAAGGATTTTCCGCGAACTTCTTGAAAAAAGAATGACGACCCGCGACCTCAAGAATAAAGTCCGCGGCTTCAAACCGGAAATAAAAAAAGAAGCACGGGAAGAAGTGTCGCCCGAAATAAAAATGATGCAGGAAAAACTGAGTTCCGAACTAGGAGCTCCGGTCAGGATAGAATCCGAAGGCGAACGCGGCAAAATAACGATAACTTTCTTCTCGCCAGAAGAGCTGCAAAATATCGTGGACAAATTCGGAAACGAAGAAAATCAGGCAAGCTTATAGCTTATCTCTCTTACCTCTTTAAGTTTTTTCAGTTTCAAAATAACTTTTTCTATTTTGGACGTGTCCGTCGTTTCGCATCCTATCTTGCATGAAGAAAATTGGCTGCCTTTTTGTCCGAAAAGCTGGAGGCTCGTTATGTGGATGTGCGAACGGGCTATTATTCCCGATACGTCTTTTGTTATGCCAAGCCGGTTTTCCACCGTCAAATGAAGTTCTATCTTTGACGCGGGACGCTTTTGCACGAGATTCATCCTCTTGTCGCGCAGCGCGGCTTTGATGTGTTCCTTGGCTATCGATGTTTTAACGAACTTCAGCCAATCTTCTGAAGGCTTCTTATTTTTTTGCGTAAGCACCTCAATCATATCTCCGGACTTGAGGTCCGTGTCCAGCGGCATTATTTTTCCGTTTATCTTGGAACCGATGGCGTTGTCGCCTATCTCGGTATGTATGTGATACGCGAAATCAACGGGCGTTGCCCCTCTCGGCAAATCAATGACATCACCTCTCGGAGTAATAGCGAATATCCTGTCCTTGAAAAAATCGGCTTTCATATTTTCAAGAAACTCTTCCGGATTCCCGGTTTCCTGCTTCCTCTTTTCCTGCCAGTCGCGCAGCTGTTTCAGCCATGCGAGGCTTGCTGCAAGTTTTTCTCCAAGCGGCTCTTTCTTTTTGCTTCTTCTGGAAAAAAATCCGGGTCTTTGCTGCTCCTTATAAAGCCAGTGCGCCGCTATTCCAAATTCGTTCTCATCGTGCATTTCCTTAGTGCGAAGCTGTATTTCGACATGCCTCCCTTCTGGACCGATAACCGTAGTATGAAGGCTTCGGTAATTATTCGGCTTAGGCATAGCGATGTAATCTTTTATGCGGCCGGGCAAAGGCGGCCAAAGATTATTTATCACGCCCAAAGCCGCGTAACATTCCGGGACCGTCTCGAATACAAGGCGCATAGCCACCAAATCGTAAACTCTGTTTATGTCCATATCGTGCTGATGGAGCTTTTTGTAAAGGCTGTAATAGCGTTTTGCCCGGAAATCTATGGAAACCGGCTTAATGTTGTCGCGTTTTAGCGTCTCTTCAAGCACGGGCTTTATCGTTTCGAGGTAATTCCTCCTGGTCTCGAACTCGTCGGCGACATTTTCTTGAAGCCATTTGAATTCTTCCGGCTGCAAATAAATGAATGCGAGGTCCTGAAGTTCTCCGCTTAGCTCCCACATTCCCAGGCGGTAAGCTATCGCGGCGTATATTTCGCTGGTTTCAAGCGCTATTCTTTTCTGCTTGACCGGAGGAAGCGCCGAAAGCGTTTTCATGTTGTGCAGGCGATCGGCGAGTTTTATGAAAATCACGCGCAAGTCCTGGCTTATGGCAAGTATCATTTTGCGGAGATTCTCGGCTTTTGCCTCAGTGCCGCGATACTTGATACGGCTGAGTTTGGTAACGCCATCGACGAGAAAAGTCATCTCCTCGCCGAATTCTTTTTTCAATTCCTCTTCCGTAACCGCGGTGTCTTCCACAACGTCGTGTAAAAGTCCGGCTGCGATGGTCTGTTCGTCCATCCGCCACTGCTGCAAAGTTTCGGCTGTCGCCAAAACATGGCTGAAATAAGGCTCTCCGTTTTTCCTTTGCTGTCCCTTGTGCGCGCGCTCGGCGAAAACATATGCCCTGCCGATAAGCGTATTTGGTTTTTTGCGCGCGGTTTCAGCTACAGTCATTTTATTTTTTCTCTTTTTTTGATTTTGGTTTTTTCGCGCTTGCACTGCGAAGTCTTGGCGAAGCAGCGGCAGGTTTTTTACCCGCCCGCTTCGCCGTAGCTTCAGCGAGGCGAGTAACTCTCGGCGAGTTTTCTTGTCCCGCACCAAAACGTCCTTTCGATTTTTTGCCGACTGTCCCAGCAACATCTTGCTCGGATTCTTTCCGTTTTTGTGCGTGGGTGAATTTATCAAAAGCCTCGTCCACGTCCTGCTGGGTCTCAGGTTTTTTGTTGCTGATGAAATTGCAATCGGGATAGCGGCTGCATCCGTAAAAAGCGTTGCCGCGCCCTCTGGCTTTCTTCTCTATTATATCTCCAACCAGATTTTCGTCTGGTTGTCCTGAGCCTGTCGAATGGCCAGTGGTTCGACTTTGCTCACCATCTCGCGCGGCAAGCCGCGCTTGACAGTTCGGGCATTTGAAACCGGTCTTTTTCAATATTTTCTTTATTCCCTTGCACTTGGGATAGTCGCTGCAACCAAGGAAAAATCCGAACCGGCCCCTCTTTATATCCATATCTTTTCCGCAAATCGGACATTTCTCCCCTCTGGTCATTTCTTGCAGCTCTTTTATCTTGGCGGCTTCTTCGGGCATCGGCAGAGTCACTTTGTTTTCTGGGTCCGGACAAGCCAAGAATTTGCCGAACCGGCCGAATTTCACAATCATGGGCTTTCCGCAGTGCGGGCACGGAGTTTCCGAAATTTCGCTATACCTGCCTACTTCCGCTTCTTTTTCGATAAGGTGTTTTTTGAACGGTCCGTAAAATTCGCGGGCCACTTCGGTCCATTTTATTTTTCCTTCGGCGATATGGTCCAGCTCTTCCTCAATGTGCGAAGTGAAGTTCACATCGACTATTTCCGGGAAGTGCTCGACCAATATGTCATTGACGATAATGCCGACATCCACAGGATGGTAGCGCTTGTCTATCTTCTCCACGTATCCTCTGTCCTGTATAGTCGAGAGTGTCGGGGCGTAAGTCGAAGGCCTGCCGATTCCGGCGGCTTCAAGCGTTTTGATAAGCGAAGCATCCGTGTATCTCGGCGGAGGCTCGGTGAAGTGCTGAAACGGAAGTATTTCGCGCGCTTTTATATCTTCTCCCTTTTCTAGCTTGGGAAGGATGTTGTCTCCGCTCTCGGTTCCTTCTTCGTCCTCAAGATAAACTTTCATGAAACCGTCGAAAACTATTCTCTGGCCATTGGCCCGGAAAACAGATTTGCCGCCTGCTTGCGCGCCGCGCGCAGGCAAGTCGGTTGTTTCGATGTCTGCCGCAGTCTGCTCAAGCACCGCTTCTTTCATCTGCGAAGCGAGCGCTCTTTTCCATATCAAATCGTAAAGCCGCTGCTGCTTTCTGTCCTGGGTTTTTATATCTCCCGCTCTTTTTGAAAGGTCGGTTGGCCTTACGGCTTCGTGAGCCTCCTGCGCGCCTTTGCTTTTGGTGGAAAAACGGCGCGGCTCGGCCAGCGAATAATTTTTTCCGAATTCGTCATCTATGACTTTCTTGGCTTGTTTAACCGCCTGTTCCGCGAGATTCACGCTGTCGGTCCTCATATACGTAATATGTCCGTTCTCATAGAGATTCTGAGCGAGCATCATAGTCTGCTTGGCCGAAAATCCGAGCTTTCTTGAAGCTTCCTGCTGCAAAGTGGAAGTGGTGAACGGCGGAAACGGATTACGCCCAACTTCTTTCGAAGAAACCTCCTTTATCCTGTAACCGGCGCCTTTCAGGCGGGCGACAAGTTTCTCCGCTTCATCTCCGCTTTTCACGGCCATCTTCCCCAGGCTTTCTCCGTCGACGGAAATAAGCCGGGCGTGAAAAACCGTTTTGTCTTTACCCGTGGTTAGCGGGGTCGAACCACTTTTTGAAAAATCACCTTCGATGCTCCAGTACTCTTCCTTATTGAAGGCCTGTATCTCGCGTTCGCGCTCGACTATCAAGCGGACGGCAACGCTCTGAACGCGGCCGGCGGAAAGCCCGTAGCGGACGCGCCTCCATAAAAAAGGCGAGAGTTCGTATCCGACCAGGCGGTCAAGAATGCGCCTTGCCTGCTGGGCATCGACGAGGTTCATATCTATCGCGCGCGGGTTCTTTAGCGCCTCTTCTATCGCCTGCTTGGTTATTTCATGGAAAACTATTCTTTCTATTTTTTTGGGCGCGGACGCGGCGGCTTTCGCGGTTTTCTTTTTTGAAGTTTTTGCTTCGGCGCCATCCAAATCCAATGCCTTGGTCAAATGCCAGGCGATAGCCTCCCCTTCGCGGTCTTCATCAGAAGCGAGTATTATCTCATCCGCTTTGGATGCAAGCTCTTTCAAAACCGCGACGTGTTCTTTTGCTTTCGGAAGTATCGAATAGGTCGGCTCAAAATTGGCTTCCGTGTTTATCCCGATTTTGCTTTTAGGCAAATCACGCACGTGGCCGTATGACGATTCGACTTTATATCCGCTCCCAAGGAACTGTCCTATTGTTTTCGCCTTGGTCGGAGATTCTACAATTATTAATTTCATTTTAATGATTGAACAATGAATTACGAATAAAGAATAATGGTTTGGAATTTAGAGTTTTTCGATTTCGCTTTATTCATAATTAGTTATTCATCAAAGTGTATCCTTCGCCATTTTCTTTGACAATGTTCTTCAGCAAAAGAAGAGTCAAAGCTTGGCTGACGGCTCGTGATTCAAGTTCGGTGATTTCGGCGATTTTGTCAATTCCTGCCGGTTCCGAAAAATTTTTAATTGCTTCGAAAACAAGCCTTTCTTCTTCCGTTTCTCCGCTGCCAATTCTCTCCGACGGCTCCGTGATATTCAAGTCTTCAAGTATCTCGGATACTTTCGATACAAGCCGCGCTCCGTTGCGTATGAGCCCGTGTGAACCGGAAAAATTTCTGTGATTGGCGGGTCCCGGCACGACAAACACTTCTCTGTTCTGTTCCGTTGCGAAACGCGCCGTTGCCAGCGAACCGGATTTTTCCGGAGCTTCAACAACCACTATCCCCGACGAAAGGCCGCTGACCAATCTGTTTCTCTCGATGAAACGGTGAGGAAGCGGAGGCGTGCCCGGAGGATATTCGGAAATCAAAACTCCTCCTTTGGACAATATTTCTTCGGCCAGGCGCTCGTTTGATTTCGGATAAACCGAATCGAGCCCGCACGCGAGAACGGCAGCCGTGAAACCTCCGGCATCCAAACATCCCTTGTGCGCGGCCGCGTCTATTCCAAACGCAAGCCCGCTGATTACCGATATGCCGGCGCGCGCCAGTTCCGCGCCGAACCGGCGGGATAATTCAACGCCGTCATCCGTGGCCTTTCTTGTGCCGACAATGCCTACTGCCGTATTTTTGGAAACGCCGTTTTCTCCCTTTATGTAAATCCCGAAAGGCGGCCAGTATATCTCGCGCAGCAGAGCCGGAAAATCCGGCTCGTCCGCCATTATCAGGCTAATGCCATTATTTTCGAGCTTGTCCCATTCTTTTTCCGGGTCCGGTAAGCCATTGCCGCCGCCGAGTTTCGAAAAAATCCCCTCCCAGGCTATGCCTTTCTCTTTTAGTTTTTTTATTTCTCGGTGGTTGCATGCCGTTGCTTTCCAAACCGCATTGTAAAATATTTTTTCTCTTATTTCCGCGGCCTTCATTCACTTTATTATGGTGCCGCGCGTTTATTAGTCAAACTTCCGCGCTAAACGGCAAATGTTAAGATATTCAACCGGACATGGCTCGCCGTTATGGTGCGGTGGGCAAACCTTTCGGTAAACACTTTCATTTTGTATAATTAACGCAATGGTAAAGAATTTTAGGAAAGAGCTGATGATAAGCATACTTTCAATTGCCGGTAGCTTGCTGGCATTCGGCATAATTGCCTATTTCCTTTCTAACGCCATAAGCGCCGAAGCCGACAAGATTTCCTCCGACAGAAATTCGGCGCAGACTCGCTCGGAACTTATAGATAGTCTTGCGCAACAAAAAGCAAGCAGCCCGGACGTAAAAAAATTCCAACAGGCAATAAACCTGATTTTGCCGCAGAAAGATGACTTGGTTAATTATCAGGCGTGGCTGGACGGACTGTCGCGCATACACCAGGTAAGCATAAATTTCGAATTTACCGGGAACACGGTCCCATCCAATGGCACGGAAGCCGGATATATCGGTTTCAGCATGAATGCAAACGGGCAATACGCCGACCTCACGAATTTTTTGAGAGATGTTGAGTTCAAAGATCCGCGTTTCACGACGAAATTCGATTCTCTTGATATTGTAAGGAATGCCGATACATACGGCGCGTCAATAAACGGGAAAATATTCTTCAGATAAGGAAAAATGATGGAAAAATTCTTAAGATCAAAAAATGAGCTTATTCTCACGGCAGTAGGAATATTATTGCTGATACTTTTGATTTTCATTTTCATCTGGAGTATAAATTTTTTGGCGATAAACATAAGCGCTGCCATAACATCAGGCAAAAGCAGCAAAGCGTCCGCGAATTTTGACTTAACCGGCGCACAGAGATTAAACTTGAAAGGCTTGGTTCAGTGATGAAAGTCAGCTTGATTAAGCGCGGTTAGCTCAGTGGTAGAGCGCTTCGTTGACATCGAAGAGGTCAGAAGTTCGATCCTTCTACCGCGCACACGAATTTTTCCCAAGAGCGCAAGCGATTGGCTGAAAAATTCAGTGCCCCGCAGAATGCGGGGCGTAGCGAAAATCTAAACTCATTCTGTCGTTAAGATTTTCCAACGTGCCCCGCAGAATGCGGGGCTAAAGAAATTGTAATCTCGCAAGGTTCGAACAGTTTCTAACGTACCCAGCCGATGGCGGGGCATAACGAATTGTAACGAATGATTACATTCGTACAATTCTAACGGGCGACTAGTTCAGTGGTAGAACGCTGTCCTGCAATCAAACTAAGCTTGATTCAAATGGTTCGTTCGGCAAAAATGAAAATATACGGGCGACTAGTTCAGTGGTAGAACGCTGTCCTGACCTGCCCGCCGAACAAACCGAAATTTTGGGTATGTAGTTCAGTGGTAGAACGCTGTCCTGATAAGACAGAGGTCGTAGGTTCGATTCCTACCATACCCACAAAATATAATATCCAAAATTTCGGATCGGCTTTGGCAGGCGGGTAAGACAGAGGTCGTAGGTTCGATTCCTACCATACCCACACTTAGTTTTTCTTAATGAGGAACGAATTTAGAAAAACTTGTGCCCCGCCATCGGCGGGGTGGATTCGTCCAAGGCGGATGACGGATTCCTTTGTCGCCCACATTTAATAAAAAGTCCGGCTTGTCCGGATTTTTATTTTGTCGCGTTATAAAGCGCCATAATCTCGGCGGCGCTCAATGCTCTATTGTAAATGCGGACATCGTCAATTTGTTTTACCACATCTCCCGGACTAGATATTGTAAATTGACTGCCTGAAGCGGCGCCTAGGGAACCGGAACATATCGGACTTCCCTGTGATACTCCGTTTATGTACAAATATCCGCCGTTATTATACGCCCAGACTACAAATAACCATGCGTTCAATGGCAATACCTGCGATGAAGGAGATGCTGACCGCCAAATGCCGCCACAAGTTGCCAAAACAATGAGTTTTTGCGGCAAATATGTTCCGCCAAGATAATAAACAAATTTCGCATCAGCAGTTCCGTTGCTTTTACTAAAAACATTATCGGAATAACTAGCCGTCCACGACTTGATATAAATCCAGGCACTGATGGTTATATTGTTTGTGATGTTATCGATAGAAGAAGAGCTGGCTACAGATATCCTTACGTTATTTCCAAAATTTCCTGACCAAACTCCTACTTTCCCAGTCGCATAATATGGCGTGGTACCATTCCACGTCCCCGTATTCCCATTCCCACTGGAATCCTGCGTAGATGTCCCTTGCCCCTCGTCGAACTTCCAATAGCCTACCAGCCCATTGGAGCTGAACAGGGGTGAAAGGTTAAGGTCTGAGCCCGTAACAATGGCTCCTGTAATCTGGTTGACCTGCTGGCTGTTAGTCCTTACCTTCTGAGACTCGGGTATGGCAGTAAGCTCCCATGAGCCTCCGGGCGTATACGTGTAGTAGGTGGAAGAAGCGTTGTTTATGGGGTCTACG
>DATKTR010000006.1:0-6299 GCA_035531015.1 Minisyncoccota bacterium
GGTGAAGGAATCTCTATTGAACCAGGACCTGCCTGCCCATGCCTTTCGGCAGGCAGGCGGCAGGCAGGGTTCTATGAGTGTAAATGATTCTCTGGAAAAACCGGGTTGTATGCTTGCCCTTCGTAGCTTTAGCGAAGAAGGGAGGGTGAATCCCCCACATAACTTCAAAAAAGAAGTTATGTGGGGGATGAAGGAGGTGCGGGAGGAGAATAATAAAAGTCTTTTGTTTTCTCCACTACTACATGTAGTAGTACTATCACGCGCAGTAGCGGAGAGAGTTTGAATGTTATCAATATTTTTCCTGACAGATATGCGAATCATTTGTATTTCGAAACATTTATCGCTATCCCGCTCAGAGTCATAAAAACCGCGAGGGCCGTTCCGCCGTAGCTTATGAACGGCAGAGGCACTCCGGTCAAAGGCATAAGTCCGGAAATTGCGCCCATATTGACCAGCGATTGGAAAGCTATCAGGCTTCCGAACCCGACAAGTATCAGTTGTCCGAATTTATCCCGCATTTTTCTTGCGAGCCAAAATGAACGGAAAACCAGGATTCCAAAAAGAATTATTAAAACTCCCGCGCCGACGAATCCGAGTTCTTCTGCCGCAACGGCAAAAATGGAATCGTCAACGGGGTCCGGCAAATATCCCTCCTTGGAGGTCGAACGCCCGTAGCCCACTCCGAAAATTCCTCCCGAACCGATGGCGATAAGAGACTGGTTTATTTGATAAGACGCGCCCGATGTATTTGTTTGATGGTTAAAAAACGTAGCTATTCTTTGAAGGCGGTACGGAGTCATCAGTATTATCAAGCTTAAAATCGCCAAACCTGCCAGAATTACGACGGCTATATGCGTAAGTTTCGCGCCGCTTATGAAATACATTACCATTCCCGTTCCCATTAATATCATAACTGTGCTTGTGGCCGGCTGCAGTAAAAGCAAGGTGGCGATGAATCCCGATATTAAAATAAATGGCATAAATCCCGTCCAAAAATCGGCGCTTCTGTTCATTTTTGCGTTGCTCAGCCAGGCGGCCAGGTAAAGTATGAAAGACAGCTTTACTATCTCCGCGGGCTGGAAAGCGGCAGGGCCTATTTTAACCCAGCGCGAAGCTCCTCCGGCGACAACCCCGAATTTCGTAAAAACAAGAGCCAGTAGGATTATGCTGAAAAGCAGGAATGCGAAAGATATCGGTTTGTAATTTTTGTAAGGTATGAAATAAGCCAGCAAGAATCCCGCCAATCCAAAAGAAAATCCGAAAAGTATCTGATGTTCAAGGTAATAATAACTGTTGCCCAGTTTGATGCTCAATTCGGAAGACGCGCTTGCCAGAATTACGAGTCCGGCGATTGTCAGAATCAAAACGGCGCTGATAAGAAGATAATCCGGCTTGTGGCTTTTTGGGGAAGCATGAATTTTAAATATTCTCATGGCGCAATATTTTTCCGAAGCTGATATTCTGGAAAATCCCGTTTTTTACCGCGATTTTCCCGTTAATTATCACAAATCTTATCTCCCCGTTTTTAAATATGGCTATATCCGCGAAATTTCCTTGCTTAAGCTCCCCTCTTCCCTTTATTCCGAATTTTTTCGCAGGTACGGCGGTTATCTTCCGAATGGCCTCGCCGAGCGACATAAGATTTTCTTTTTCCGCGAGCGCGAGGAATTTCGTGAAGGTAGATGTTGCCCGCTCGGATTTTATGGATTTCTCAAAACCTTTGTCCAAAGAACTCGCCGCGTTCGAAGAAATCAGCGAATGCTTGTTTGTAATCGCTTTTTTTATGAGTTTCTCGTTTATATTCTTGTAAAAAACTACCGCGCGCAATTTTGTGGTGATCATCAGCTGCAAAAGCGCTTTTTTCGAATCGTTCGTGCCATACATTGATTTCAGGTCCGCCATAGACTGGCCCACCACCGCTTCGTTCTTGGCTGCTTTGGAGACCGTCAATCCATCGGATTGTATTGATGGAAGTTCCTTCATTATCTTTGATCTTTGCCATTCATCCTGGATGAGAGTGTTCATCATCTCGAGATTTTCCCGCTGCGCCCATTCCGGCAAAAGAGTATATAGAGGGACTATCGTCGAATCAAAAGGATAGATGTCAAAATGGAAATCGCGTCCCGGGGGCAAGCTGCTGAATTTTTCGAGTGATTTCTCATATTCGCCTTCTTCTCCGAAGTGCGGCAGGAAATGGCTGATGAGTGTTTTTACTCCGGTTTCCTGAGAAATTTTTATAGTTTCGTCGATGGATTCTCCCAGCTCTTCGCCGCTTTTTCTCAAATGAGTCGCATAAACGCCTCCGGCATCTTTAACGGTCTTAAGCAATGTTTTTATTTCCGCGTACGGAGTGTTTTTGCTATGAATGTATCCGAGCCCCGTGGACAGGCCGAATCCGCCTTCCGACAAAGAGCGCTTCAGCGTTTCACTGAAAACTTTCATTTCATTTTTCGTAAGAGCTCTTTGCGATTCGCCGACAATAGACCTTCTTATCGTAGAGTGGCCTATCATAGTTCCGAAATTAACGCCGAGCTTGCGGCTTTCGAGTATTTTTAAATATTCGGCTACCGAGTTCCAATCGACGTTCATCTTGTCGATATCAGTCCATTTGCGTATTGACTCGAGGCTTCCGTAAATGAGCGGAGCCAGCGATGAACCGCATTGCCCTCCGATTATGCTGGTAACTCCCTGCTTCAAAAAATCTTCTTGCGCCGGGTCTTCGAAAAGCGTCAGATAATGGTCGGAGTCGGTATTCACATCTATGAAACCGGGGCTTGCGTATGCTTCCTGGCCGTCGATTGTTTCATTTGCTCCTCTGGAAGAAAAATCACCTATCGCGGAAATTTTATCGCCGCTTATAAAAATATCCGACTTGACCGGCGCTTTGCCGGACGAATCGAAAACCTGGACGTTTTTAATAAGAAGCGTCATTTGAGTTTAATTATACCAGAAAAGAACAGATATGCTTGGGATATTATTTCAACAAGCACTTAGTCCCGTCTCGTAAGCGCGCTTCAAACGGCTGAAGATACCTTTGGTATGAGCCTATTTTGAGGTAAAAACCTTAAGTTTCTTATCCGCCTCCGTTATTGTTATTTGCCCGTTCTTGTCCGTTCTGAAAACAGATGCCAGGCTCGAAAGCATTTTTAGCGTTTCCAGGGCCGGATGTCCGTAATTGTTGCGCGCGCCTACTTCAATAACCGCTATTTTCGGTTTTACTGAATTGAGAAAGGCCTGGGACGCGGAATATTTGGAGCCGTGATGGGCTACTTTCAAAATATCTGCCTGGAGGTCGAAGCGGTTCGCCAAATAATTTTCAGTGGCGGAATCTATATCCGCGACAAGCAAAGCTTTAATTTCCCCGAAGTTCATCATTTCTATCAACCCCGTATCGTTCAATTCCTGGCTTTGCGCAAGCGACGCGTTCGGGGACAAAAAATCTATCCTGCTGCCGGTGTATTTTATCGCATCTCCACTTCCAAGCTTTATGAGAGGTATGTTTTTGCCGCTTATTTTTTTGATGAGGTTAGTCCATTCTTCCACCCCTGGGCTGTCAGAGCGTCCGTTATAAACGAAGGCGCCGATGCGGTATCTGTCCAGCAAATATTCGAATCCTCCGAAATGGTCCAGTTGCGGATGGGTTATCACCGCGATGTCTATGTATTTGTCGGCAAGCGCCGGTATTTTTTCAAGTTCTCCGGTTATTTTGGAATCCGGGCCCGCGTCCGTGAGGACCTTTACGTTGCCGGGGAATATGGCTAGCTCGGAATCGCCCTGTCCGACATCCATGAAATGGATTGCCGGATGAGTCGAATTTTTCCCGAAAGCAACCTGCTGCCAGACCAATGCGTCTGCGGCAAAAAGCAATATAAAGAACAGGATTATCAAATTATCGAATTTAGGTTTTTCCTCGCCGCGTGTAAGCATCGGATATGTGGATTATAGCAATTTTAACTCTTTTCTTTTTTGCATATGCAAAATAAAAACGGCAAGCGCCAAATAATAAATTCCGAAGAAAATCCATGAGCTTGTTTCCGAAAGAAACGGAACGCTCAAACTGGCGAATAATTTTATGACCCAAAGTTCGTACTTAAGCAGGATGTTCGTGAAAAGTGAAATGATAAATCCGGAATAATAAAAAACGGAGCCGAATAGCGCCAGCGCGAATCCCAAAAGCATTGTCAGCGGTACGAATTCCAAAATCAGAACGTTTGCCAGTATGCTCGTCAGGGAAAAATTTCCGAATGCTATTATTAGCACCGGCGCCACGGCTAATTGAGCCGAAAGCGTGGTTATCGCGTTCTCGCGCCAAGACATAAAGCTTTTCTGCCTTCCTTCAATTCGCAAAAAGTTAGAGATGGCAGGTTTAAGCAGCACTATTCCGATGAGGCTTAGAAAAGAAAGTATAAACCCGATCTCAAAAACAGTTCCCGGATTAGCGATTATCATTGCCGCTGCGGTCAATGCTATGGCATTCCTCATGCTGAATCGCCTTCCTGCTTCTTCGGCGAATAAAGCCAAAAAACCCATTATTGCCGCTCTGATGACTGAAGCTTCGGCGCCTACCATTAAAATAAACAAAACTATTGAAACGCTTGTCAGCCAAAATGTCGCGCGCCGCGAAAGCCAATAGCCGAAGATGCCGGCGACGACAAGGACGAGTATCGTTATGTTGTATCCCGACAACGCGACCATATGCGTAGTTCCGCTCAACGACATTTCCTTTTTGAACTCGTCGGTAAAGTCGCCGCGCCAGCCCAGCGTAAGTCCGCTTAAAAGCGCCGCCGAATCACTCGGCAAAAATTCTTTGAATTGAGCTATTATAGATTTTTTAAAACCAATTAGCTTTTCCTTCAGAGGGAGTCCTTTGTTTGCTCCGGTAATTTTTATTTTCGGGAAAAACGAAACGGGTTCCTGGCTTGCCGAAGAAGGCGCCGATATCTCCCCTGTCGCTTCAATGACGTCGCCGTAATTCATCTCCGGAGACAGCGGTGCCAGAACGGAAATTTCTCCTGCTAAAGGCGGATAAAGTTCTACCGTAAGCCTTTGGTATTTTTCGCTTAATTGCGGTTCCTTGGAAACAATCCCGGAAAATTCGATATTTTGGCCGAAAATTATTTTCTGCCCGGCTTCTTCGGCATTGAAGAAAAATCCGTAATAAAAAATTCCAAATGCGAATGCGAAAATAAAAAAAGACGCCAAATGCCATTCTGTCTTAGTTCCGTATGAAATGGCGATAACTGCTATGCCGAAAAATAAAACCGCCCAGAAGGCGGACGAAGCGAATCCTGCGTCAATCGTTCCGGCAATGAACGACAATGCCCCGTAAAAAGCTATGTTATAAAGAGGCATATATTTAAAAATTTCCAATTACTAAATCCTAATTTCTAAACAATGACCAATTACCCAATTTTTAATTTCTAAATTCTTTTATCTTCTCGTGGTGCCCGGACATCAATATTTTGGGAACTTTCCAAGGCTTCGCTCCTTTTTCGGGAACGAATTCAGCCGGCCTTGTATATGACGGATATGAACCTTTTATTTCCTCAAGGGATTCCATTTTGCCCAAAAATCCCGGGAGAAACCGGCTTACGGTTTCCATTAAGACCATTGCCGCGAGCTCTCCGCCGTTAAGAACATAATCGCCTATCGAAATTTCTTCATCGGCTATGTGCTCGGCAACTCTTTCGTCAACGCCTTCATATCGTCCGCAAATGAGAATAAGCGAATCATATTTGGAAAGCCGCTTGGCTGTTTTTGCGTCCAGTTTTTTGCCGCGAGTGGAAAAAAGTATCGTTCTGCTTTTCGATGATTTTTTTCTTGCCTGCCCGCCGACGCCCTCGCCTTGCCGAAGCCTTCGGCGAAGCGCAGGTTGGCGCAGGCGGGATACTTGATTCTTGATACTTAATACAGCTCTGTGAATCGACTCTACGGAAAGTACCATTCCCGGTCCCCCGCCGTAGGGTTTATCGTCAACTTTATTATGTCTGTTCTTCGAATATTTTCTTATATCGTGAGCGTTTATTTTTATGATCCCGTTTTTAATGCCGCGCTTAATAAGCGATTCCTTGAGATACGAACCGAAAATGTCTGGGAATATGGTCAGTATGTCGAATTGCATCTATTTTGCCTCAAGGTCTTTCTTGAGAGATTCCTGTATCGCGCCGCGGAGTTCTTCTATGTCTATTTTCGGCCTGTTATTCTCGTGCTGCTTCGGTTTTTCCCTTTCCCTGTCATGCCTTGCAGGATGAGCCACCTCAAGGGGCTGTCTAAGCTCGGAAAGAGACATCTTTTTCTTT
>DATKTR010000007.1:0-4189 GCA_035531015.1 Minisyncoccota bacterium
TCTGGTGTAACTCCGCGCTTGCCCACCTGTTTATATATATTTTTCATCAAGACATCTGTTGGATCTGCGTCATCGAGAGTCCGAAGATCTTGGTCTAACCTTGTTTCAGTACTACTACTGTATCTGCCCCACATATGCGCAGAAAAGAACCAATAAAGGAACTTTTTTGCTTGTTCATCGGATAATGAGTTGGAGTGTTTCGTAAAATATACAACTAAAGGAACTAGCGAACTCAACGAAAAAATCTCTGACTTAGGTCCAAATAATTGAGTACTCTCAATTTTTGCGTTCTCTTTAATGAAGTTGATTGTATAATCTATCCCACGGTGTGCTTCTTCCCAAGCAGCTTTGATATTTTCGATTGGTGTCTTTCCGAGTACTTGGAACTTGCTTTGATTCGTGGCTATTGCTGTAATGCAACGAACCAAAAAACCTTCATCTAAATAGAAATGTTGTTTAGCCGCTTCTTTTATGTATTCCTCAAAAATATGTATTGCCTCTTGCCAGCGTGATGTTATCTGGGCTAGCGCCAAGTCGGAACTCCTTAGGCGGGTGCCAGCGGAGTTAACACGTACGAACACTTCCGTAACCTCTCCATATTGCATGTCTCGTAGAAGCTGGACTGGATAAAAATAGTTTTCTTTTACACCATATAGCCTGTTAAGGCGTTCATTGTAGAGTTCATATTTTGAATGGTCATACCCAATTTTCAAATCTTTGAGAATTGATCCTACTCCATCTTTAAAAAGCCTAGTAACCGATACCCAGCTAGGATTATTTTCTATTTTACGATTTTTAATTTGGAAAAAGAGCTCGCGATTTCCATTGTCTTCAAAATCTGCTTTTTCTGGATGGTCAAGATTAAAATATAACTCAATACGTTTTTCTTTGAGTTCGCCTCCTTCTCGTACGCGGATAGGCAAGCCCGTTATTATAGCGGCAAGCGATGTAATTCTCTGTTGCCCATCCAAAAGAAGTAATCGCTTAGTCATTGCATTTTTTTCTGACCTGTCTACGGCGGCTTCTCTTACTTCTGGAATTATGTCTGTTTCCCAGATTAAGATTGAGCCAGATGGGTACCCTCTATAAATTGAATCTATCAGATTGCTAACTTGTTTTTGCCGCCAAACGTATTTGCGCTGCATTGCAGGCAAAAGCAATTCTTTATTTAAGTATTTATCTATAAGAAACTGTATTCTATGATTTTGTGGCTCCATATGAATAATTCTTATAATTATACCACCTTGCAAATCCTCTATATCCTGCTATGCCCCGTAGGAAACAAGGCGCCTCTTATTTCCTACGGGGTAGGCTAATTTCACCATTAGAACCTTGCAAAAACCTAAACTGATTGCTACTATATTTCCATGTCCCCAACTGCAACTTTGAAAAAGCTTCCCGGTGAAGTAAAAAACTTGATTGCCCAAATGATCACGGATGTGTTATCTGACCCGGACTTCGGCTTGGAATTGACCAAAAAGGCGAAATTGCGGCTTAAAAAAGCTTCTCAAGACAAAAAAACTATTCTCTTTTCGGCAATCAAAAGAAAATACAGTTAAATAACGGCGATGGAATGGACGCTTCGGCTTTCTGTTGTGGCTGAAAAAGATTTGGAAGGCCTTGATAACAAAACTAGGACACGTATAATTACGAAACTCGACTGGTTGTCAAAAAACTTTGACTCCATCATTCCTTCAGTTCTCCACGCGGAATACAGGGAGTTTTATAAATTGCGAGTTGGTGAATGGAGAATAGTTTATAAAACCGACTGGGCAAAGAAAGTCATAGTGGTCCATTACATCGATAAACGGGATAAAATATACAAAATAAAATAATACAAAAAATAAAATGCCAATCACAAAATCAGCCAAAAAAGCCCGCAGGCAGAGCGCCCGCAGGAAAGTCCAAAATACGAAGAGAAAAGACGCCTACAAAGGCGCCATAAAGACCTATAAGAAGCAGGTTGCATTAAAAGAAGCAAACCTGCCTCAACGGCAGGCAGGGCTCTCCGCCGCCTACAAAGCCTTGGACAAAGCAGCCAAAACCGGAGCGATTAAGAAGAACAAAGCCGCCAGACTCAAGTCGAGATTAGCGAAGAAATTAGGAGGTAAATAGAGATTGGGATATTGGGAGATTAAGAGATTAAGAAATTGAGATATTGGGATATTAAAAAAAGCGCTTAGCGCTTTTTTTGTTTTCCCTCGCCTAAAACCGTTATTGAATAACGGACTTAGGTGAGGGGGCGGCGGCAGTTTTGCTGTCGCGCGCCCGGGGTTAACTGAAAACATCGACCATATATCCGACGACATTTGGAGGAAAGGTTAGCCTCACGATTTCCCGGAGAACTTCGAGAATGAGTTCGGGACGAGGCTGGTTGTGAAGGCCAATCGACAGCTCTTCATGAAGCGATGAGTTGGGGTCGAGGAGAAAAAGTCCCACGACCACCGCCATCCGCTCGTGGTTGCTCTCTGGAAAGTGCCCCAGCATTTTTACCGCCTTCTCGCGCGTTTCCACTGCCAACGTCTTGAAACGCGTAAGGACCCGGAGGACAAACTCATTTTCGCCCTTGCTGAGACGATAAAAAGCCGTGGTTTTTTTGAATGCTTCCACAAGTTCGGAAGTAAAACCATTCGCGTTCATGGTTCATCTCCTTTTGCATTGTCGGCCAAGGTTTTGTAAACAATGGCCGCGACCAGAAAAAGCGCCGTGAGCGCGACGGAAACCTGGAAAAACTTCCCGTCGAACGGCAATGTGACGGCAAGTATCGCGAAAGACACCGTCAGCGTCACCAAGAAATAAACGGGCAGCGAAGCTTTTGCCACCAAATCCATGGCTTTGGATACGAGTTTCATGCTTTTTCTCCTATTTTATGAGCGTTAAGAAAAACCGGTTTGGTTCTTCTCTTCTAATTACAAAATTCAGACTACAGATTGCGCCATTATTACTCCCCTGTCAAAACATCCCCTTGCCTAAATCAACTATCTTTCAATACCGAATTTAGGTAAGAGGCGGCGAAAGTTCTTGCTTTCGCGCGCCCGGGGTTTAGCCGCATTTACTCATTACGGCAGGGATAAGTGATAGCCATTACTTCTTCGACTGCTCTTATGAGAATATCGCAGCGAGGCTGGTCAATGAAGCTTCTCAGAAGCTCCATATCTGCCGCCGACGGCGTATCATAGCCTTTGGGGCAAACCATTAAAGCGGCTGTTTCAATCTCGGTGTCCGTTTTCGGCGCGAATCCGAAAATTTCTTCCGCGCGCCAGCACATTTCCGCAACGGACGTTTGCAGGTAGTCGAGAGCGTAGATAAGAAATACTCTTTCGCTCTCGTTAAGTCCGAGAGTGGCGGATACTTCCTCGAACGCGTCCGCGAACTCTTGGGGAAGGATGGGTCTCGCGATTTTTTCTTTCATTGCTTCGCCTTGCTTGCGGCATACACCAGCGCAATATGCGGTGGCTTGCCGCTTTGCGGCCTGGCGTTCTGCAGCGGGAATATTACCGCATTCCCTTTGCGCAGTTCCAAAGCGCCGGCAGCCAGGAAATCGCGCAGATTCGGCTTGCCGTCTTCCATCGTAATGCATGTGGCGGCAGCGGCGTGAACAAAGGCGTGTTCATCGCTTTTGGCGATAAAAACTTCTTTGTCCGAACCTTCAGGACGTCGCCCCTTCTCCCATTCCAACGTGTATAGCGGCATGATGTTTTCCTCCTTATCGCTGCCGGTTATTTTCGAAATATTCTTCGACGCAAACCACGGCTGTACAAATGACTGCCGCCGCGCCGAAAAACACTGAGAGCGCGAAAGTGATTCCCTCGAATTTTCCGCTGTGCAACACGGTGGCCGACAGCATCGCGCAGATCACGCAAAGCGCGACCAACGCTACGATTATCTGCAGGTCGCCTTTTCCCGCCAGCCATTCCTTAACCCTTTCTTCAACGTTCATTTTTTTTCTCCTTTCTTGCCCGGTTGTAACGTTTGGAAACGAACAGCAAAAACGCCCAGACGAAAAAAGCGAAAGCGTACAGCAGCGAAACCGCAGCCGCCATTCCGGATATCGGATCGGGGGTTATTATCGCGACAGCCGCCGAAATGACTGCTATGGCGATGACGACAAGAATGGAATCCGGTGCCTTCAATGGCCGCCGAAAAATTCTTATTCCGAGATTCATGGTGCCTCCTTTTGAATGCCGTT
>DATKTR010000008.1:0-4491 GCA_035531015.1 Minisyncoccota bacterium
AATCTCCGACAGGGAGACCATTATCGCAATACGCTGAATTACTTTTTGCTTGCGGCGGGCAGAACGCCGACTGTGAAGAAAAAAGGGTTTATAAGACAGACGGTTTGTATAAACGAGTGAAAGGGAAATGATATGACAACATACAGAGTTAAGATAGCCTGTGGAAATTGTTGCTCGGAACGTAATTATGAGATTGAAAGAGGAGTATTTATAATAGACGCCGAGTTAATTTGCCCGAATTGTAATTGTTCCCCTACAGAACAAAACTTTGCCGTGATAACAAAAGATAAAAAAGTTGGAACGTCTGTACACAAAAAAGAAGAAGGAGAATAATATGGCATCTAAAACTAAACAAATGCGGCAAAGCGAGGAAAGAATCAAACAGGCGATTGTTTCCGGCCATCAGCGAGGCGTATGCGACAGTAGCGGAAAGTCCGTACTAAACGAACATGGAATCCTTGTTGCGAAGCCGAGAACCGTGTCATCGGCGTCAAAAACGTATGTCTTTGATAAGAAAAAAGGAAAAATGGTGGAAAAATGAGTGCAGAAATCGAAATTATCGGAAATTGCGTATGTGGGCAAAAACTTGATTTAGAAATAGATTTCGTTGATGGTGAGATTGTTGAGATTGTGTTGAGTGTAGAGCCGTGCAAGCAGTGTGTTGAAAAGGCCTTACAAGGCTTAGTGCATAACAGCTTATACTCTTTATTCGAATCTCCTAAATGGTTGACTCCTCAACTTCTGGACGAACTCAAAAAAACAAAAATACTTTTAACCGTTACCAGCGAAGGAAAAGAAACACAAAAAAAGACTTGACAAATAAAAGTCTATGTGCGCAGAATATAAACTAATAATTATCAAAAAGGATTATAATGATAAGTGATGAATTGAAATTCTATTATCACGGTGAAATCTTCAAAGAAGAAATTCAGGCGTTTTATGATTATTTTGTGGAAAACGCCGAAGTACCGGAAAATGTTGATGTTGAAATATGGGGATTAGCTGCTTTAAGCCAATTTGCAACGGTTCCCGCCGTACATATACAATGCCAATTAAATTGCGATATTAGGCATTTTATGAATCGGATGGAATTTACTTATCGGATTCGAGAGGAATATGGCGATACAAGTTGGTTTGAAGGAATAGTAAATAGCTTTGAATTTCGACTTGGCAAAAAACTTGATATAATGCAGGACAAGATAGACAAGTTGAAAAATTCAATGACAAATATGCCGATTTAGAAAGGCGATAAGTTGGCGGACAAAAAAGCAAAAGAGATTATAGCCGAATACAACCGACAGGTAGGCAAACAATCCAATTCGCGTAGTTTATGGCAGCGCACCGGCGATAAGATGTGGCCTTATGTTCAAATAGATAGTGAATATACAATCGGCACGGACAGAACAAAGGAAATACAGGACACTACGCCGATGCTCGATATGCTCGATATGGTATCCGGTTTCTTGCAAGTTCTTATACCTGCTGGCCAGACGTTTTTTGAAATTAAAGTTTCAGAGATATATTCACAAAACGATAGGATCCAGAGATACTTGTCTTATTTGACCGAAGCATCGCATGTGAAAATCTTCGCGTCTAATTTTATGATAAAGATGGCTAAGGTATTGATTTCGATGATTACTTTCGGTCCCGGTTGCATCTTCTCGGAATGGAAAAGAAAAAAAGGGGGACTGAATTACAAAACTTCTAATATCGGTTCTTATGTAATTATCGAGGATGATTCAGAAAATGTTATCGGCTCAGTTCACCGGTTCCAATTGACCGCTCAACAGGCATATAAATTATATGGCGATAAAGCAGGGCCGAAAATTACCAAGGCGATGGAAAAAGAAGAAACGATGCAGGAAGTGTTTTGGTTTTTGTATCGTGTTGTGCCCCGCGAAAATATCAATCCGCGTTTGTCCCGACAATTTAATTTGAACATGGAATATGACGCCTGCGTTGTACAAATCAAAGATGAACATACTGTGGAAGAAAGCGGCTTTCCTGAAAATCCTTATGCTATCGGTCGATGGATGAGGCCGGAATACGAAAAAGACGGACGCGGTATCGGGACTGAAATGTTACCGCAAATCAACGTGCTGTTCGATATGACAAAGAGTTTTAAGGAGGTTGGGAATAAATGGGGGAACCCGCCGCGACAAGCAAAAGTTCAAGGTGTGGAGGGGCCAGTAAGAGTAACGCCCGGCGCCCTGAATTGGGTAACGGAGATGGACAACATAAAAGCACTCGATTCAGCAATGAACGGAAACTACCCGATAACCGAAAAGTCTCTTGAGCGGCAAACGGCAATTATTGACAGGGCATTTTTCAAACAAGCCTTCGATCCTCTTTCCGACCTGAAAGGCGATAGACGAACAACGCTTGAAATACAGGAACGGGTTCGAGGTACGTTGAAAAAACTGGGTCCGCCGGTCGGCAGATTATGGCTCGAATTGCTGACAAAGACGCTTGAAAGGTCTGTGTTGGAATTGATTCGCAACCGCGATGTAGAGCAACCGCCCGCTGAACTGACAGGCATTAGTTTTGGTATAGACTATGTTGGGCCTTTGGCTCTTGCCCTGAAAAGCGAACAAGCCAGAGGATTTCAGGAATGGCTTAACTTTGTCGGTCAAGCCCACTTGCAATTTCCTGAGAAGCATGTTGACGATAATATCGACTTCGATGATGCTATACCGCGTATGGGTAGGACGTTTGGCGTCAATGTTGAGGATATGGCGACTGTCGAAGAAAGAGAGGCGAAACGTGAGAAAAGAGCGCAGGATTTGCAGCAAGAAAAGATGATGATGGCGGCTCAGGCGGCTGGAAAAGCATACAAAGATGCCTCCGGTTCGCCTGGTGAAGGTAGCCCGGCAGAGGCGGTTATGGCGGGGGCGGGATAATGACAGATGACGAAAGGCAAATACTGATTTCTGATTGCAAGGCGATATTCACAAAAATTGATGCGGGCATGAATGTTTTGCAGTTTATATCGGATTTCTGTCTTGAACATGCTCAGACATTCATTGTAAACAGCGAAAGAAAGTCATGCTTCAATGAAGGTGCGAGAAGTGTGATTTTGAAGATTCGAGAATTGTTGGCGGACAAAGGAGAGCCGCGACAAACAGAAGTTGTAACAACAGAAAAGACGGGGCCAGAAAATGCCGGAAATTGAAGATGAATTAAAATTTTCAGTTGGTGCGGATAAGGTTAGGTTTGTTACCAGAACGAACGGCGACGAACTGCTTATCAGAGGTATAGATTTAACACAGGAGCAAGCCGCTACTCTTGCTTATTTAGTAAACTCAGAAAAGGATATAGAATTTGAAGTCAGAGAAGCCGAAACTAATTAAATTTTATTAAAGGACAAAGATATGGCAGAAGAACCAATCGCTCCACCAGCAGCGCCACCGGCAGAACCGCCAGCGGCTCCGCCAAGCGAACCACCGGCATCGCCTGCGCCAATTGATTTTCATAAAGTCATCGGGCAGGATGGTAAGATTTTGGAAGGCTTCAAGAACTTGCTGCCGGAAGAAATCCGCCACGAACTCACTTTGGATACTTACGGCGATATACCTGAGCTTGTCAAACAACATCTTGGTCTAACCAAAATGACCGGCAAGGACAAAGTGGTTATCCCGACCGAAACATCTTCACAGATAGAGAAAGACGCTTTTCGTAAGGCTATCGTAGTACCCCCCACATCGGCTGACTACAAGATGGAAGTGCCGGAAGAAACCAAAGAGTATTTCGATGAAACTTTGATGGGAACGGCCCGCGAATTATTCCACGGCATTAACCTGAACCAAGCACAGGTTGACGCACTATGGAAGTTTGAACAAGCGCGTATTGCTCAGGGTGTCAAGGAAATAGATGATGCCGAGCAAGCCGAATACGAGGAAGCCGAAAAAACTATCCTTGCCGAATCCGGCGAAGCTCTGGAAGACCAAAAGCATTTTGCAAACAAGTTGATTGCCGATGAATGTCACGATGAAGAAAAACGGGCAAAGCTCTTGGAGGCGATTAACGACAACAACCTTCGACCCTATCTGTTTAATTTCCTGGCAGGCATTCAGCGAAAGTATCGTGAGGAACATGATGGGATACCGGCAGGAGAAACAGGGCAGGCAATGACGCCCGGCATGATGGAATCGAAGGCAAAAGAACTTCAGGCGACACCAGGCTACATGGATGGTACAATGAAAAATAATAATCCTGAAGGATATAAAAGGTTGACAGATGAGATAACTGGCCTGTTTAATAGGGCCAGTAGAACAGTAACCCCTAAATAAGAATAGTCGATTTTCGAGGTAGCCCCAATCCTTACGGGTCTCGAATGACAGCCTGAAAGAAGGCCATCTAACAGATGTAAAATGCAGGCAAGGTCTCCTTGTTGGAGGCAGCCGAGCCGAATACGTTGGTTTTTTAATGTAATTTGGTTTGGTTGTTTTACAATTAAGGAGATTTACAATGCCAGAATACACAGGAAGTAAT
>DATKTR010000009.1:0-8377 GCA_035531015.1 Minisyncoccota bacterium
TGCCGTGCTTGTCGAACTGGACTGAAGATAAACTACCATACTGCTTGCTGACGTCGGGTTGCCGTATTGGTCCTGCCGGGAAACTATATAACCGAGGCGGGTTCCGGTATTCATGTTGCCGGGGTGATTGAGGGAGAGTGCGGCAGTTGGAGCTGCGAAAATAGTGAAATCAGCAGGCACGAAAGTTGCGATATTATAGTTGTTTCCAACAACGGCAAGCGAACCAATGGTCATTACGTAAACACCTGGTGTTTCACCGGCTGCACGGCTAAGAGCTCCGGAAAAAGTAGCGGAAACGTCGGAAGAAACATACGTGAAAGCAGGGTCAGCTTCGCCATAAATTTTAGATGAGGCGCTGGCGGCAACCGTAATGTTTTTCTTAATTAGAGTTACCGGAAGGGCCGCGGAAATTGCCTGATTGTAATGTTTATCGCCGGCTTTTGTGGCTGTCACGGAACAAGTGCCGCCGGCGTCAATCACGTTCAAAGTGGTGCCGCCGGTTATGGAACAGCCGGTTGAAGCGCCAACGGAAAAAGTAACAGTTCCGGTTCCGCTTCCTCCGGTTGAAGAAAGCATTGATGTAGAGCCGTAAACAACAGTAGCAGGCATGGCGACGGCGGTGAGAGCTGCCTGAGCGCCCCGAGTATCCGTTGCGACGCTTAGCATGCCGGTTGTTGCGGCAAAGTAGGCGTCCTCCTGGTTGGCCGCCGCAGAAGCAGTTGAACCCCAAGTTCCGTTAATCGTTCCCAACCCGCCGGTTGTCAAAGTGCCCACGCTAATGTTCAGTCCGGACCCGATGCTGGCTACGACACTTCCCGCAGGAGCGATGCTCAGATTGCCGGATACTGAAACGCCGTTGACTATAGATACCGTTCCGGAACCAGAAAAAATTAAATTGGCATACAATGCCGTATCGGGCGTTTGCGACGCGCCATTATAGTTTATGGTGTTGCCGCTGGCGCTCGCGTTCAGGGTAATGTTCGCAGCAGGTGTAAACGCTCCGCCAATGTTTAACACGGAATTTGCCCCCTGCGTCCATATAGCGGTTCCGCCAGTCCGTAAATAATTGCCGCTTAAATTTACGGTTCCGTTGTTAGCAACGGTTTTTGCGTTTGAATCAATTTCGGTCGCAGTCAAAATTCCGCCTGAAGTAATTGTTAAAGTATTCGCAAGCGTGACTATGGCGGTCGTCGTTATATTTGCCGTAGCCGCGATTGAGGTTGGCTGCTGTATGGTTACCTTACTATTGATAGTGCCATTACCATCAATCACTGACGGGTTTTTGTTCGTCTTAAGTATTCCAGTTGCTCCATTAACCGTACCATTTACCGTTGCAGCACCATTGATAGTAAGAATGGTCGCGCTCGGGAAATTCAAAATGGCGCCGGAGTTTACCGCGACATTTGCGATTGTTGCATTGGCTGCCACGTTTACGGTATTTCCGCCGGTTGTTGAGATAATCGCCGTATCAGCGTTGGCCGGCTTTACTCCGCCAATCCACGTTGACCCCGTCGCCCAGTTACCTCCTGTTGCCGTACTTGTTATAGTTGCCGCTTCCGCAAAATTTGGCGGTGAAAAAACAGTGACAATGAAAATTGCGGCGGGCAAAATTAATCCTATTTTGAAACTTGCAGTTTTAAGGCAAAATGTTCGCAAAGAACGTATCACCCCCACATTATACAACAATCGCCGTTATAAAGCGCTTTTAAATCGCGGTTTCTCTTATCTTCCTTATTTCTTCCCTTTCTTCAACCGGTTTTCTTTTGAGAATTTCGCCCTTGCATGGCAGGCCTGTTTCCTCTGGTGTATTCCTTAACTTTATCAATAACTTCTTCAATCGGATGCTGGGCCTTCACGAAATAATCGTTGGCTCCCATGCTGATTGCTTTTTTAAGATTGGTATCATCGCCGAGATTCGAAAAAACAACTACCGGAATCAGTTTCCAGTCCGGATTATTTTTAAGTTCTTCGAGTACGTAAAATCCGTCCTTTTTGGGCATTAAAAGGTCGAGAAGGAGGAGATCGGGAATGCGTTTGCGGATAAGCTTAACAGCTTCTTCTCCATTTTCCGCTACTTGCACTTCATAGCCCTCAACCTCCAAATTGTCTTTGACTGCGCGTGCCAGAAATTCTTCGTCTTCGGCGATCAGGATATAACTCATTTGTTGTATGCGTTTACGTGCCAAAATAATTGTTTTGCCGACTTTGTTGTTCCTCCGATTATAACACAATAATTATACATTTTTCTTAGGCAGCCGCAAATAAAATGTTGAGCCTTTCCCTTCTTCTGATTCGAAAGAAAGTTTGGCTCCGATATTTTTAGCGAGAGTGGAGGCGATCGAAAGCCCAAGTCCCGTGCCACCCGGCCTTATGGATTTTGCGTTTGAAGCCCTGTAAAATCTTTCGAAAATCCTGTCCTGTTCATCCTTTGGTATCCCAATGCCGGTGTCTTTTACTGATAAAACGACGGAGTCTTCGTTTTCTACGGCATCCAGGGAAACTTCTTCTCCGGTCCGGGAATATTCTATCGAGTTAGAAACAAACGATTCCAGAATATTCACGACTATCTGAAAATCGGTGTCGACCGTAATTTCCCCTTTTTCTTTCGGAATTCCTTTCAAAACCACTCCTTTGTTCTTGGCCGCATTTTCCATCATTGCCAAAATATCATCGGAAAATTTGGACACTGCGCTTTTTTTTATGCTGACAGCCAAATCGCCGCTTTCCAAACGGAGCAGATTAAGAAGATCGCCGACAAGCGCCAGCATTTTCGCGTTGACCTTATAAAGTTCGTCGAGATATTCCTTTTGCTTCTTGTTCAATTTTCCGATGAACGGCTTATTAAGCGTCTCAATGAGCCATCTGGTTCCGGAAAGCGGCGTACGCAACTGATGCGAAGCGATCGTCAAGAAATCGTTTTTTACTTTTTCGATTTCCTTCTCCTTGGTGATATCCTCGACCATCCCTAAAAAATACATGAACGAACCGTCCGCGTTTCGAATGACGGAAACAAGCAAGTTCACCCATATTTCCCGGCTGTCTTTTCTTATGTATCGTTTCTCGGTATGGTAATAAGGCATTTCTCCGCTTATCAATTTTGGCACGGCTTCCGTATCGGCTTTAATATTTTCGGCGTGAGTGATATCCGAAAATTTTTTTGTCAGCAGCTCCGCCTCGGTAAACCCTGTTATTTTACAAAAAGCGGGGTTAACTTTGACGAATCTTGAATCCGGACCCGTGAGAATAATTCCGTATTGGCCGTTTTCAAAAATTTTCCGGAACCGCTCTTCGCTTTCGCGCAGCGCTTCCTCCGCCTTTTTGCGCTCGGTTATGTCCCTGGATATTGCCAATATTCCGGATATTTCGCCCCCGGCATCCCGTACCGGTGTTATGCTTTCCAGGCAAAATTCCCTGTTTGAACCTTCTTTGAAATGATGCACTTCTATCGAATCCGCTTTTCCGCCAACAGCCGCGTCGAATGCTTTTTTGAAAGCTTTTGAACTATCCGGAAACATTGTTTTAACAGTGCCATTCATGCCGTTTTTTATGGCTTCCTCAAGATTTTTATATCCATGCTCTTTCAGTCCTCCGTTGTTCATAAACAGAAGATTTCCCTTCGTGTCGAAAAGTTTTATGCAGTCGGGGGAATATTGCGCCAAAGTATCGAATAACGCTTCTTGCCTTTGCAGGTCTTCCTCTGCTTTTTTATACTCCGTAATATCGCGCTCGACTTCTACGAAAAAAACAACTTCTTTTTTTTCATTGAGCACCGGCGATATATTCGTAATGGCGTCATATATCTCCCCGTTTTTGCGCCTGTTTTGAAGCTCTCCCCTGAATGTTTTCTTTTTGTTTCTGATAGTATCCCAAAGTTCCGCATAAAACTCTTTCGCCATGGGTAAATGCCACGCTGTGCCAGCTTTTCTTCCAATGACTTCTTCCGGCTTGTATCCGGTGATTCTTTCCGTCGCAGGATTGCAATACAGAACAATTCCGTTTGAGTCGGCAATGGTGATTCGCTCGCTGGTATTATCTATCGCGAGCTTGAACTTCCTGAGGTCTTCATTTGCCTGCTCCGCCTGCGATTTGGAAATGCTCAAAAATTTTTCAGACAATTCATATTCCTTGGTTTTTTTGAGTAGCGGTTTTAGGAAAAAATAATAAAGCACTGGAGAAACTACGGTTATCAGCAAAAGCGGGTCGAGAATGCTTCTCTGGGATGCGCTTAAACCATTGCCACCCATATACTTAAAAATGAACGTAGATATGACGAATTCGGTCGTAAAAATGCTCACTACTACGGCAATGAAAAATTTTATCGGGCGGTGATTTTTAAACATATCGTTTTATTCGCGGCGGATCTTTAAAACCCGCATGTGCTATAATTTTAGCATATATAAAGAGGCTGTCGGCGCGGTTAACGCACATACGAAAATATATGCCTGCGGAAAAATATTCCAACAAAATTCTGATAGTGGAAGACGAAGAGGTTATGCTGAAAACATTAACCGATAATTTAACTCAGGCCGGTTTTGGGCATTTATTGCAGGCAAAAAATGGCGAAGAAGGATTGATAGTCGCGCTAAAAGAAAATCCGGATTTGATCTTGCTCGATATAGTGATGCCGATAATGGACGGGATAACAATGCTTAAAAAATTAAGGGAGGACCCGAGGGGTAAAAATACAAAAGTCATTCTTCTTACCAACCTTTCCGCCGACGACAAGATCACTAATTCGGTCATAACCAATGAACCTTCGTACTATTTGGTAAAAGCGGACTATTCCATAGACGACGTTGTTGAAAAAGCAAAAATCACGCTAGGCGTGGTTTAGAAAAATACGGCACAAACATATCTTGTAGCGACGGCAGGAATCGAACCTGCGACCCAGCGCTTATGAAACGCTTGCTCTACCACTGAGCTACGCCGCCATGTTTCTCCGTTTGGCGTCACGGATTATTTTGCCATTAATAATCGTTTTTGACAATTGCCGCTTTCGGCAATATAATTCACGGGCTTTGATGCGATTGGCAATGCCAGATCATTATCGCGGGAGGGTTGGGAATGGTTTTCCGAGGAGCCCCATAAGCTCCTGAAGCGGGTTCGACTCCCGCCCCCGCAACACGTTACGATTTTGGTTTCTCGCCCGCCGGCGTAAAATTTCTCCAGCGGAAATTTTCGCCTGCATCTCGCTCAGATTTTCGCTGAACGCGAACCCAGCAAATCTGAGCTCCGATAGCCGTTCGAGAAACCAAAATCTCCACTATTGAAAATTAAGGAAAACTTCCGTTACTGGGTAAGCTTTTTTATATCGCTAATTTGGAATAAAATAGGTTAATAATGAAAATCGCCATATTGGGTTTCGCAAGGGAGGGGCATTCCGTTCTTAACTTTTTAAAAAAGGACGGCGCTTTCAAAAACGCGGAGATATGGATTTTGGACGAAAATCCGAAAATAGAAGTTCCCGTGGGATTAAACAGCGCCACTGGCGCCGGTTATCTTAAAAATCTCAGCCGCTTCGATATCATTTTCCGGACTCCGGGGATACCTTATTTATTGCCAGAGATACAAAAAGTTAAGAATTCCGGCGTAAAAATATCCAGCGCCACAAATCTTTTTTTAGAGCGGTGCCCCGGAACGATAATCGGAATAACCGGAACCAAAGGAAAAGGAACTGTCTCCACTCTTCTTTACGAAATTTTAAAAGCCTGCCCCGGCTATAGCCGCAGGGTTTTTCTTGCCGGCAATATTGGCAAGCCGGCACTCGATGTTCTTCCGAAAATGGACAAAAAATCCATAGCAATATTCGAGCTTTCGAGCTTCCAGCTTCAGGACATAAAAATATCGCCTTCGGTAGCCGTTGTCCTTGATATCTTTCCGGACCATCTGGACGCGCATAAAAGCCTGAATGAATACTATGAAGCAAAAACCAACATCGCGCGGTACCAGAAAAACGGAGATAGAACGTTCTTTTTCAAGAATATTCCGTTAAGCCGCAAAGTCGCTGCCAAAGGGAAAGGACGAAAAATAGGGGTTGATGAAAAGACTTTTAAGATATTTTCTCCGGACGATATTTTGATAAGAGGATCGCACAATTTCAAAAACGCAGTTATGGCGGCGGAGATCGCAAAATCGCTCGGGGTTCCGGAAAAAATAATTGCGAGAACAGTCCGCGGATTCCGCGGCACCGAACACCGGCTTGAATTTGTCCGCGCCTTGTCAAAAAACGGCAAAAAAATTTGTTTCTATAACGATTCCGCTTCAACAAACCCGCAAACGGCGGCCGCGGCAATCAACGCTTTCCCCGATGAAGAAAAAATCCTGATAGCCGGCGGTCAGGATAAAAATCTTGATTATAAGCCGCTGGCCGAAGCGCTCAAATCCGACAGCCGGCGGGCAAAGACCGAACTGGTGATACTTTTCGGCGAAAACAAAAACAAAATAAAAGCCGCCATAAAAAAATCAGGCATAAAAACAAAAATCGCGGCCGGCCTTAAGGATTCCGTGGACATTGCCTATAAGGCGGCCAGAGAATTTCCATTTCCTTCTTTAATATTATTTTCCCCCGCCGCCACAAGCTTCGATATGTTTAAAAATTATTCCGACCGCGGCGAAAAGTTTAAAAAAATCGTAATGGGCTTAATTCAATAATACGAAGAGTTCGCGTTGCTGGCTCGTTTTGCGGGATGCGAGGCGCGACCCGCTTCGCTGGAGTTTTAGCGAGGCGAGCGAAGAGATTGTAGCAATAGCTACGTCAACCTGCCGGCAGGCAGGCGAGGAGCAACAAAGCAGACCGCAAAATCGGGCCGCAACCCTTCGGGATATGGCCAATATTCGCGATGCCATTGTCGCTTCGTCCTCGATGTACCGCAGAGGGTACGCCTTCGTCCTTGCTCCTCGGTCTCGCGAATATTGGCCTATATCGCGCCTCTCGGTATTATTAAATTAAACCCTGTTAAATCTCCACACCAAGCAGTAAGTTAATTTATTATTTAATCCATGCTGTTAATCAGCGGCAACATCTCAGTTGCTTACTACTTGGTGTAGGGATAAAATAGCACAATGGCATCAGAAATAGATAAAAAAACAATTGAATATCTCGCCGAACTCGCGAGGATAAAACTCGATCCGGAAGAGGAACAAAAATTCATAAAAGACCTCAAAAAAATATTGGCCCATTTTGAAGAGCTGGAATCTTTGGACACTTCCGGAGTGGAAACCATGAACGGCGGCACGGAAATAAAAAATTCTTTTCGCGAAGACGTAGAAAGAATTAATACAAACCAAGGCAGCGGAGCCGATGTTTTCCCGGAATCAAAAGACGGTTTCCTCAAGGTTCCACCGGTTTTCGAATAAAATGAAAAAAATCCCCCTTAAAGATTTGACGGTAAAAAAATTCAGCGAAGGCCTTTTAAAAAAGGATTTTTCGGCATTGGAAATAACGCAGGCCTACTTCAGCGGAATAAAAGAAAATGACGGCAAAATCGGCGCTTATCTCAGCCTGGATGAAGAAGGAGCCATGCGGGACGCCGAAGCAGTGGACATCTCTATCGCCAAAGATGAATCGATCGGTCCCCTCGCCGGCGTTCCTTTGGCAATTAAGGACAACATACTTATAAAGGGCCTGCCGGCTACGGCGGCTTCAAAGATACTCGAGAATTACACTGCGAGCTACGATGCCGGAGTGGTGCAAAAACTTAAAAGTGAGCGCGCCATATTTCTCGGAAAAACGAATATGGATGAGTTTGCCATGGGCTCGTCCACAGAAAACTCCGCTTTCAAAATAACCAGAAATCCGCACGACCTTGAAAGGGTCCCGGGCGGCTCTTCCGGCGGTTCGGCTGCCGCGGTCGCGGCGCATCTTGCGCTTGCTTCTCTCGGTTCTGATACGGGCGGCTCAATAAGAGAACCTGCGAATTTTTGCGGCATAGTCGGATTGAAAACGACATATGGCTCGGTTTCACGTTCCGGTTTGATAGCGCTGGCCTCGAGCCTGGACCAAATAGGCCCGCTTACAAAAACCGCCGAAGATGCCGCCATTGTATTCAATGCCATACGAGGCAAAGACCCTTTAGACGCTACAAGCTCGGAACCGGAGGATTCCGGTTACGAGAGCAGGCTGCTGAATCCCGACTTCAAAAAAATAAAAAATATGATTGTCGGCATTCCCGACGAATACTTCGTTGAAGGTCTGGATGAAGAAGTAAGAAAGCGCATAGATACCGCCATAAAGAACATCGAGAGCCTTGGCGTGAAATTCAAAAAAATATCACTGCCGCACGCCAAATACGCGCTCTCCTGCTATTACATAATACTGCCCGCGGAAGCAAGCTCGAATTTAGCCAGATTCGACGGCATACGCTATGCGAGAAATATG
>DATKTR010000010.1:0-14684 GCA_035531015.1 Minisyncoccota bacterium
ATGGCTGATTAAAAATATAATGGGACTTATTACGCAACCCGACGCATCCGAAACAATCGGAACAGTTGCGGCAATCGTACAGAAACCACGAATTCTGGCAATCTTCGCAACCGTAACTGAAAAATAATCTGTAGGACGTACCGCAATTGACGTCTTCGTAGCAGGCCTCCATCTTTTCGGCAAGGTACAAATCGACCGAATCTTTGTTGCTAGTGGTCTTATTGGAATACATCACGTTCTCGTTTATGTACGCGGCCGATATAAGGTACGAATTTTTACTGTCGAACGCGTGATTAGCGTAATCCGAATTCGTCGCGTTGCCGCTGAACAGTCCAAGAAGAGGGACTTGTTCCATAAGCTCGCGGTATTGCGCAAAAAACGGTTTGGAAAAATCGTAATCGCACCCAGATGATATGGAATCGCAAGCGTCAGACCACCAATATTCCCGATCATAAACTTTGAACGGCTTGTCTTTGGAGAAAACCGAGATTATTTCTTCCGTATGCCCCGGAACATCGCATTTTCTTTTATATAAAGTTCTCTCGTTGCGCCAGGTCATTCGCCGCACCTGCCTGCAGTCCGGACAGAAAGTCGGCGGCGGTACGCTCATCTTTTTATAGAAATCAAAATCTTCCGGCTTAATTACAAAATCGTTTTTACAATTCTGGCAACTTCTTGTTTCTTGTTGCATATCGCTTGTCGCTTATTTTTTTATCCTATTCTGATAATACCAATTGAAAACGTCTTTCGCTACCGGAACGGCGTTCAAACTGCCTTCTTTGGAATTTTCCACCAGAACCAAAACGGCAATCTGCTTCTGGTTCGTTCCCGGGTCGGGAACCGTGTAACCGACGAAAAACGCATTCGTCTGCTGATTATTTTTTATCTGTGCCGTCCCGGTTTTTCCCTCGACCGCGAAAGGCAGTTCGCCGAGCATGTTCGCCTGGCTGCTCTTTGATGTCGCTACCAGGCGCATACCCTTTCTTACTTCGGCTATCTCCGGTTGAAGATATGAAATATCGGAAATTACTTTATGCTCGTCGCTTTTGTCTATGGTTGGCTGATAAATTTTGCCGCCGTTCGCTATCACGGAAATATAATTCAAAAGCTGAATGGGAGTAAGCAGCAAGTCGCCCTGTCCGATGCTGACGTTGTAAGTGTCGCCGAGCAGCCATGGGCGATTGAATTTGCTTTCTTTCCAGTCCGGCGACGGCAAAAAGCCCTTGGCTTCTCCGGGCAAGTCTATTCCCGTTTGTTCTCCGAGGTCGAATTTCTGCCACCATTGCCTGAGCCGCGTAATACCCAAACCGACGGAATCCGGGCCGCCGCCGCCGAGCTCGTAGAAATAAACGTCGCTGGACTTGGCAAGCGCCATCTCCAAATTAACGTATCCCTGGTATTGCCAGTCCAAATAACGCGTCGGCTTGGAAGGGTCATAGGGATTCGGAATGTCTATGTACCCAGGCGAGAAAATTTCCTTGTCCGGAGTTATCACGCCCTCTTTTAGCGCCGCTATGCCGACAAGAGGCTTTATGGTCGAGCCGGGGTTGTAAAGCCCCGATACCGCGCGGTCGAATAACGGCTGGTCCGGAGAATTCAAAATTGCCAATTTCGACGAGTTGTTCCCGCCAGAACTTAAAATATTGTTGTCATAAACCGGAAAATTGATTAGCGCCAATATTTCCCCGGTCTGCGGGTTCATAGCCAAACCTACTCCTTTTGTCCGGCCCAAAAGCGAAAGCTCCTGACTCATGCGATCATAGAAATATTTTTGCAAATCAGCGTCTATAGTCAGATAAAGCGGCTGGCCTATGGACGGGCTTGTTTCTTTTTCATCCCCGATAAGTTTTCCGCGTGCGTCGCGTTTTTTGATTATTTCTCCGTCTGTACCGCGCAAGGTGTCGTCGTGTAAAAGCTCAATGCCGCTTTTGCCTATCTCGTCCTGCGGCAAAAGTTCCGGATTATTTTTTATGTCCGCCGAAGTAACCATTCCCGTATAACCGAGCACTGAGGAAAATATTTCGCCGTCGGGATAACTGCGGTCAAAGCTGTTATCTATTTCGACATCCGGCAAATTCATGCTTTTCATCTGAACAACTTCTCCCTGGTTCAAATCGGAAGCCAAAAGAAGCGAACCTCCGTTATTTTCCAAATCGCTCGATTCCACCGAATTCCAAACTTCTTCCTGAGATATTCCCAATGCCGCGCTTATCCCGTCCAAAATTTGCTTCTGCGAACCGGTGTCGCGTAAAAATTCATCTACTTTCAAAAATGCGGAAAAGACCGGCTTGTTGTCGGCCAATACTTTCCCGTTTCTGTCGTAAATGACGCCTCTTGGGGCAGGCAGCAAAGTAACCGCGTTCTGGTTCGCGTCCGCCCTCATTTTGTATTTCTCCGATTGTCCGAGCCCTATTGTGGCGGCTTTGACGATGATTGCGGCAGCCATCAGAAAAACCACCAAACCCACGAAGATCATCGGGCCGTTCCCGATGCTGACTTCGATAAGCTCGGAGTCTTTTTCCCTGGACCATTCTTCGCTTAAGGTTTCCTCAAAATCAAGCTCTCTTTTTTTCTTTCGTTTAAAAGCCATATTTATATCGGAGATATTTTATAAAAATAACTGAAAAATTGGAAAACTGCGGCGCCGAAAACAGCCGTTATTCCAAGGATAATGGAGAAAAGAGAAATATTGGCGGCGACCGCCGGAAAGTCAGAAATCGCGTAGAAAGCCGAAACGGCGAAAATTATCCCAACCGTATTATTTATGCCTCCATGCCACGGCAAAAATCTCCTTGCGTAAATCACCATGAATGGAATGGAAAAGAAAAACAGAACTTCCCATCCGGGTTCCGGTCGCCAGTTAAATATAAAAATTCCCGCAGCCGACAGCGCCAACATTTCAAACAAATTCAGATAAAACCCGCATATTATGAACAGCGCCATAACAAACTCCGGAGACCATCCCAAAGCGGCTTTCCAATTCAGCTGCAAAAAAGAAGCTATTACGAATGACAGCAAAAAAACCGCGAATCTGTTATTGGATGCTTTTAACATTGTAATTCGTGTCTATGAAAACAGACTGCAAATCGTTCGGATTATACGCGGTTTCTAGGTCGGCTTCCTCGAAAAACTGGCCGGACGAAAGGCTGATATTCTTTGCAAGGCCAAGCGGCATTCCGAAAGGATAATCCTGTTCTGATGAATAAACCGCGTCTCCTTCGTTTACCTTGGCGTCTTTCGGCATAAGCGTAAGCCTTGGGCTGTTCCCTCCTTTAAGCAAAGAACTTACGCCCGCGGACCCGACTTTTACCGATAGCTGAAAATTGGAATCGAAAATAGTTTCCACGAGAGAATCTTTCGCGAAAACTTCGGTTACTTTGCCGATAAGTACCGGGATTGAAGAAGGCGATGAAACGAATACGGGCTGGCCGGTTTTAACGCCGTCGCCCGCTCCTCCGCTTACCAAAAGCTGGCTTTTCAGATTGAACGGGTAATTCGAATAAACGAAAACCTGCAGCATACCGGACGTGCCGCTCGAACTCGTACTTCTCATTATTTGCAATTTTGCAATCTCCGTTTTCAAGGATTCGTTTTCCAAAGCCAGATTCTTGAAATCTATATTTTGATTGGACTGCGGAACAAGCAAGAGCCTTGCCCTCCAGCCCAAAGAAGGAAAGAAAATTATAAGCAGTACTATTGCCGCAAGGAACAATAAAAGTATGTTTTCTTTCCTCATTATATCTGTCTGTATTTATCCGGCTATTGCCGGCCGGTATCCGCGTAAAAGCTTACAGCGATATCTCAAGCGGCCGGAGCGGGTTCGCCAAAAAATGCTTGTAGTAATCCATATTCTCGGCGACAAGCCCGAGTCCGCGCGCAGATGCGGTAAGCGGGTCATCGATTATCTTGGTCTCAACGGATGTTTCTTTTTCTATCAGGCTATCCAACCCGCGGAGAAGCGCTCCTCCTCCGGAAACATAAATGCCGTGCTTAAGCATATCGCCTACCAGTTCCGGCGGGGTCGATTCGATTATTTCTTTTATCGCTTCGGTTATCGAGCGCAAAGATTTGGAAATTGCGGCGCGTATCTGGCTGTTTTTGACGATTACTTCTTTCGGCAATCCGGTCGAGAGATCCATTCCGCGAACGGCCACATCAAGTCTTTCATCCAAAGGCATTGCGGAACCTGCGGCTATTTTTGCCATTTCCGCGGTCGCTTCTCCGACTGCCAGATGGAATTCGTCCCTGAAGAATTTAATTATGTCGTCATTGAATTTATCTCCGGCTATTTTGAGCGTCTTATATATGACTGTGCCGTTAAGGGAAATGACGGCTATGTCGGTGGTTCCTCCTCCTATGTCCACGATAAGGCTCGCGGTCGGCTCGTCAACCGGCAATCCCGCGCCGAGCGCGACTGTCATAGGCGAACTCATAAGATGTACCTTCGCGCATCCCGCCTGCATCGCTGCGTCTTCAACCGATTTGCGTTCCACTTCGGTAAGGTCGTCTGGAACCGCGAGAACGGCACGGCGCACTCCTCCGAAATCATTTCCGCGGTTAAGGCGCTTGATAAGCTGGCGGAGAAATTCCTGGGTCATATCGAAATCAGAAATTACTCCGTTTACCAGCGGACGCACGACACTAATATGTTCCGGAGTTCTACCGAGCATTCTTTTCGCTTTTTCGCCAACGGCGAGAATTTCCATCGTCTTGTTGTTAAACGCAGCAACCGTAGGCTCGTTAAGAACAAGCCCGCGGTTTTTCTGGTAAACAAGCGAGTTCGCGGTCCCGAGGTCGATTCCTATTTCTTTGAAAAAATTATCGAAAATACTCATGTTAGAAGTTAGAAATTTGGATATTTAGTAATTAGGCAATTGAGTCAAGCGATATTTTATTTATATAATTTCTTAATTTCCCAATATCTTAATGAACTCTTTGATATCAATCAATTTGGCGTCCTTTTCATTGCGGCGCCTTACCTCCACTTTCCCGCCCGTTTTCTCGCTTATAACAGCCCGAAAAGGCAGGCCTATCAGGTCGGCCCCTACCAGTTTTTCGCCTGGCGAGGCTTCTCTGTCGTCATAGAGTACTTCAACGTTTTTCTTTTGTAAATCGGCGTATAGATCGTCCGCGGAAGATTTACCCGCTTCGTTGCGACCCGCCGGCTTCGCCGAACGAGGCAAGTGCGAGCCGAGCGCCAAAAGATGTACTTTGAACGGCGCGATGTTCTCCGGCCAGACTATTCCTTTTTCGTCGTGATGAACTTCAACGGCCGTCGCCATCAGCCGGCTGATGCCTATGCCATAAGAACCCATAACCACAAGTTTCTTGTTGCCATCCTTGTCCAAAAAATTAAGGTCAAAGGCTTCCGAATATTTCGTGCCGAGCGGAAAAATATTTCCGACTTCGATGGATTTCTTTTCCGAAATTTTTCCGCCGCACTTGGGGCATTTATTGGAGTCTTTTCCGCCAGAAGCGGATCCGCCTTCGGCGGAAAGTTTTGAAACTTCGTTATTCTCCGCGTACATGCAGGAATCACACGCGTAAATGGTATCCTCGCCAACTTCCGACTCAACCTGAAATTCGTGGGTATTGTTTATGGTGAATTCGCCTCCGCTCGCGAGCGTGTAATAGGCCTTAAGCCCGCACCTTTCAAAAACCTTGGCGTATGCCGTGGCAACCTCGTCGTAATAGCTGTAAAGATCCTTTTCATCAGCGTGGAAGCTGTATAAATCCTTCATTAAAAACTCCCTGCCCCGCAAAAGCCCCGATTTGGCACGCGGTTCGTGGCGGAATTTGGTCTGTATCTGGTAAGCAGAAAAAGGAAGGTCCCTGTAAGAGTTTACGTATTTTTTCGCTATCTCGGCGATTATTTCTTCGTGAGTCCAGCTGATGTTGAACGACGGCTCTTTGTCTCCTCTGGAAAAAACTTTAAAAACAACATCAACGTCCCAGCGCCCGGTCGCTTTCAGATAGTGCTTGTCGTGAAGAGCGGCCATCAGCATTTCCTGCCCGCCGATGGCATCCATTTCTTCCCTGACAATATTTGAAATTTTCTGGATGACTCTCCAGCCAAGCGGCAGATACGAATAAACGCCGGCCGAATTCTTATAGGCGAATCCCCCTCTTTCGAGAAAACGCGCGTTCGGCGATTCCTCGTCCTTCGGGAAACTCCTTTCGATTTTAGTGAATAGTTTGGACTGGAGCATTTCGAATCTAGCTTATCACGGGCTAAAAATTATCGCAAAATTGCCGCTTATTTGTTTCTTTGTTAAACTTAAAATCATTAAAAATATGGAACACTCATTCGAACCCATACGTCCCGTTGAAAATGTTTCCTGGCGGCGCATCGCGGTAAAAACCCACCTTATTACTTTTGGAGAAGACATCGTTTCGATTATCAAAAAATATGCTTCTTCGCAGGCCAAAGAAGGCGACTGGATTGCCATTTCCGAAAAAGTCATTTCGGTAACGCAAAACAATATGCGGCACATTTCTACGGTCAAAGTAGGCTGGCTGGCGCGCCTGGTCGTCAAAGGCGTTAAAAAATACAAAGACGACCTCGGCTGGGACAATCTTCCGAAAATGCAGCTTGTCGTCGAAATGGCTGGCTGGCCTCGGGTTGTATTGGCGATGGTTGTCGGCGGCATCGGAAAACTTTTCGGCATTCGCGGCCTTTTCTGGAGAATCGTCGGCGAGCGCCTCGGAGAAATAGACGGATTCAATCCTATAGTTATGCCTCCCTATAACGAATGGGCCGCTTTGCCTCCGACCGAGCCGGAAAAAGAGTGCGACAAAATTGAAAAAGAGACAGGACTGCCGGCAATTATAATAGACGGCAACAACATCAACGTGAAAGTAATTGCCATGAGCAAAGGCATGCCCGTTGACGCGAAAGCTGCCCGCCTGATTCTTCTGGACAATCCTATGGGCCAGGACCGCGAGCTGACTCCCATAATAATCGTCCGCAAGGAAAATCGGCAATAAAATCATTACGCTTATGAGCACCCTCCTTCGCTAAGGCTTCGGAAGAGTTATCCGCTTTGGCGGATAAAAAAAGACCGCTCGGAAAAATTAATCCCGGCGGCTTTTTATTTTTGAATTGGCTTTCCCCGTCTTGCGTTTTAACTACGCGACCTTGCCTATGGCGGCAAGAACGGTTTCCGCCAAAAAGTCGAGGTGGGCATCGGTCAGTGTCGACGGCAAACGCATATCGCAGGCGTTGGCGAGGTTCGCCTTCGTCATCGGCACATCCGGAGCATTTCCGATGAACTGCCAGTTCCACGGCACGCGCGCGTTATCTTCGTCCGCGCCGAACGCCGACAGCGGCAGCCCCGTAGCCCGCACTTCCCGCATGAACCGCCGCATCTGCTCCGGTGAAAAACCTTTCACGCGGAACTGAATGGAGTCCGGAGCGCGAAGCTCGCGGGCATCCTGAGACGGAAGTTCAATGCTTTTCGAAACAGATAGTTTCGCTACCAGATAGGCATAGTTCTTGCGGAAAGTGGCGCTGCGCTCCTCCACTAGCGGAAGCTGCGGCCTGACAAGCGCCGCGGCGTACTCGGTCATGCGCATATTGAAAAGCGGCAGGAGTTTTCGATAATGCCTGAAGTGCTCGTTCAGCTCGCCGCTCCAAAAATGCTTTTCGTGGAGACGCTCGTAGGCGCCCGAGAGTATTACGGCCTGCGCCATAATCTTCGGATCGTTGGTAGTGAGCATTCCGCCTTCGCCGGCGTTGATGATCTTGTTGGATTGGAAGCTGAAACATCCCGCTACGCCAAACGAACCGACGAGCCGTCCGTCCCATTTGCAGCCGAGTCCGTGCGCTGCGTCTTCGATGACCGTGATGCCGTTTTCGCCGCAGATCTCCATAATTGCGTCCATGTCGGAAGTATTGCCCCGCATGTGCGACAAAAGGAAAATTCTGGTTTCCGGTGTTATTTTCTTCTTCAGGTCGTCGATGTCAACGCGGTAGTTTGCATTGGTCTCGATAACCACCGGAATGGCGCCGATATTCACGATAGCGCTCGGAACCGCCGTAAAGGTAAATGACGGTACGAGTATCTGCGAACCGACGTGCGCTCCCGCAGTACGGAGCGCAATGACTATCGCGCTGCTGCAGGAATTCACGGCCAGGGCATATTTGGCGCCCATAAGGTTGGCGAAATCGCGCTCAAGGAGCGCAACCTCGGAATCCTCGGGCTTCGATTGCAGGTACCTGAAAAGCTGGCCGCTCCGCATAATTTCCACGGCGCGTTTGATGCCTTCTTCCGGAACCGGTTCCGACTGGGAGAAGTCTTTTGGGTTTATTTTATTCATCTTTATCATCCTTTTTTAAATTGATGGGGAAAACCACGTCTATCAAGAAGCCATTAGCATTAAACCGCCTAAAAGGCATCGGAGTCAATCACTGAGGCAATTTTAGAAAAACCTCGCCAAAAAGAAAAGAGACAGGCCAAGCATGCTTGAAATCACCGAAATTATCCAAAAACGCATAGTCACCTGAGATTCATGCCAGCCAAGCGCCTCAAAGTGGTGATGAATCGGCGTTGAAAGAAATACTTTTCTGCCGAAAAATTTTTTGCTTGTCAGCTGGATAATGACGGAAAGGGATTCAATTACGAGAACAAACGCGAAAAGCGGCAAAAACAGCGTTGTATTGGTAAGCATCGAGATGACGCCGATGGTAATGCCCAGGGACATGGAGCCGGTATCGCCCATAAAAAATTTTGCGGGATAAATGTTGAACCAGAGAAATGCCAGTAATGCTCCGATTGTTACGCTGCCAAACGCAGCGAGATCGTAGCGGTTGAGAACGAAAGCAACGGTGGTCAGCGCCGCGAACGCAAAGAGAGAAACGCCTCCAAGAAGTCCGTCTAATCCGTCGGTTTCGTTCGCGGAAAAAGCACTGGCAACGATTATAAAAATGAAAAGAGGGATGTACCAGGCGCCGATTGCGATGCTGCCGACAAAAGGCACGTAAAGAACATCCCAACCCAGCCTGAAATAAAACCACCAGGCCCCTACTCCAGCAAGAAGGGCGTAAAGCAAAAGCTTGTGGCGAATTTTTAATCCTCCTCCGGAGGCGCCGCCTATTCTTAAAACTCCAAGCCAGTCATCGATAAGTCCGAGTATGGCTGCCAGAAACAAAGCAGCCAAAGGAAGATACGTTTCCGCGCGATTTATAAAATTGAACTGCTGAAAAATGCCGCCGAAAATTTTCGACAGAAGAGAAAAAAGCAACGCAAGCCCCAATACTGTTCCCCATATTATCACTCCGCCGGCCGTCGGAGTCCCCGATTTTTTCTCGTGAAATTTATGGAATATCGGAGCTTTGTCGCTTTCCCTGATCTGTTTCCGGACATGATGCTTTTTTATAAAGTTAAACCATGCCGGCGTTACGGCCAATGCCACTAAAAAAGCAATAGCGGCCAAAGCCATTATTCGGGTTGCTTCGAAAATAACCATAGTAATAAAATTTACAATTTACAATTTATATTTAATTTACAATGTTTCGATTTACAGTTGTTTGAAAATTGGGTCATTTGAAAATTTATTGTAAATTGAGAATTAGAAATTTAAAATTTGCGCAGCATGGCTATTTATAATTAGCCCTGAACCACTGGAATAGCTTGCTGGTCTCGCCGAAACGGTCGCCTGTTCCGAGGACTATTACCAATATCGGCCTTGTTTCGTAAGAAAAAATTGAAACCAGATTGCCGTCAGCTTCGTCAGTGTAGCCTGTTTTCCCGCCGATAAATCCGCTCGAACCGGCGAAAATATTTATATTCGAGAGGGTTGTTTTCTTTTTGGAATTGAGCTCGGTTATCGTTACGTGTTTTTTCCTGGTTATCTCGAGTATTTTCGGATAATTATCGTAAACGTTCAGCGCAAGCTTCTCAAGATCGTCAACGGTCGACTGATTGGCCACCGACAGCCCGCTGGGGTCGGAAAAATGAGTCAAATTCATTCCGAGGTCTTCGGCCATTTTATTCAATCCGGCGATGAAATTATCCCTGCCATACGCGTTGGCGAACGCTTCGGCTGCCTCGTTCTTGGAAATTACGAGCATGGTATTAAGAACGTCTGTTCCGGAATATACGTCGCCAGGTTTGAAAAATGACGGTACCGGAGTACTGGTAGAGTTGCTGTCTCCTGCCAGAGTTTGTCCTATGGTTACGGGCTTGCTCAAGTCCATATTCTTCAAAACCATTGATGCCGTCATAAGCTTGGTGAGCGAAGCGGTAGGCCAGCGGAGATTCGGGTTTAACTCGAAGTATGCCTGGCCGGTCTTCAAATCGGCGACTATCGCCGCATGCGCCTGAATATCCGGAGGCTGTTCGGAACCGGTGCGTCGGAAAGCGCTTCTTTCGGCAGACTGGTCGGGCTTAAGCAAAGCAGCGTTATCAAGCGCTGTTTTCGGCGTTTCGTCTTGGGTTTTCGATGAATCTGCCGGCTGGCTGTCCACATTGATGTCGTTCGAGGTCGTGGAATCGTTGGAAGTCGCCGGCTGGACAGTTTCCGTCGTAGGAGGGTTCTCCGCGGCCTGTTTCTCGTTGGAAGAAGAAACGACTATTGAAGCATCTGAATTGCCGTTTGCAAAACTCGTACCATTAAAACGGCTTCCGATGGCAACGGACAAAATGATCACGCCGACGAAAAAAATTTTTTGCAAAGAGTTCATCCGATTATTGTGTATTTTCTTTTTGCGCTTCCTGCTGCCCTTCGGTCTGCGAAATAGTTAATGCCGCGCGGAACTTTTCGAAATCGGGAAGCTCTTCTTTTCCTTTTGCGCCAAGATGTTTGAAAAATTCGAATGTCGGCCGATAAAGCAGCGATGACGGACGTTCCGGGTCGGGATAGCGTTCTACAAGCCCTCGGAGCATAAGATTGCGCAAAGTAAATGAAGAATTTACTCCACGGCGATAGTCTATTTCCGAGCGCGTGACTGGAGAAAGATAAGCGATAATGGAAAGCACTTCAAGCGTCGCCGGAGTGAGGTCTTCGCTCATTTCTTCCTTTACGAAACCTTCGACGAGTTTTGCGAACTGGGGCTTGGTGGCGAACTGCAATTTTTCTCCATCGCGCACAAGCGCAATCCCCCTGCCTTCGGCCGCAAGGCGTTTATCCAATTCGGAGACAAGCGCCTCAAAGTCCTCTTTGCCCAATTCCAGTATCTTTTCTGCTTTTTTATTTGTCAGCGGCTCGCCGTGTATAAAAAGAAGCGCTTCAAGCTCTGCAATTTTTTGTTCAAAATTCATGGTTTTTCATCAACGAATAACGAATTTGTTGCGAATATGCGAATTTATGGTGAGTAATGTCGAATCCATTCATAAATTCGTAATTTATCCGCTATTCGCTGAATTTCTAATTATTATATCAGAAAAATGCGATTTTTGCTCAAGAAAAATAAGCTGGTCGTGCGCCATATGAAGTATCGCGAGAAACGCGGCGATTATTTCCGAACGGGAATGGTCGCCCCGAAAATGGCTGAAGCTTATCTCGGTGAATTTTTTGAGGCGCTCCACTATCTCCTTCATTTTTTCTTCGACTGAAACTATATCTTTGGCAACAGTGGCTTCTTCCGCAACGAATTTCTGGACAACTGCGGCTACTCTTTCAACCGAAGCCGCCAATGATTCGAGGGAAAGATTCGCTCCGGGATAAAAAATATTAGCGCCCGAAGCTTCCCTCGGGAAAGAAGCGTTCAAAAAATACGGCCTGCTGAATTCGGATTCGCTCTTTTGCCACTGAGCCTGCAAAAGTTTCATAGCCGGCTTCAGCGCGCGGTAAGTTTTCAGCCTTACCTCAAGGTCTTTTATTTCGGCTTCTTCGTCCGAAGTAAGCGGCGCGTCCGGCAGCAGAGATTTTGATTTTATAAGTATCAGCTGGCTGGCAACCGCTATGAAATCAGCCAGAACCCGCAGCCTTTCCTGATATTCTTCCCTGCTTTCGCTCTCGTGCGGATTTTCAAGCGTTTTAAGGTAATCCAGAAAATCGGCGGTCACCTCGGCCAGATTTATCTCGTTTATTTCGAGCTTTTTGGATTCTATCAGCTCAAGGAGCTTGTCTAACGGTCCTTGAAATTGCTCGATTTTCAATTCGTAATTAGTCGCCATTTATTTGAAATTGGTGTAATTATTCGCCGGGTCCCACAAAAGCCAGCCGCCGTAGCCTTTTGTCGAACTTGCGAGAGAATCATCCGTCGCCTGTATCTCTTGCTGTATCATCTCCGGCGTATAAACCGCTCCCAAATCGAAAACCTGAAGCCAAGGGCGGAGTTTGGCTCTGAATGGCGGATTGCTAATGGCTAATGGCGCAGACGACGAACTTGTAGAAGAGCTATTTGCCATTTGCTCTTTGCTATTTGCCATAAGCCGCTTCAGCGCCTTATCCATCGAGTATTTTATTATCTCGTAAGGATGGTCGGCCGGATTTTTGTAACCCAAAGTTCCTGATGCGTAATGCGAAGGATAAACCATAGGACAAACGTAATCGAAATATTGGTACGCGTCTTCTATCACCTGTCCGATGCCGAGGTCATCCCAGCTGTCGAAAGTGGAAAGTCCGAAAAGGTCTGCCGAAAGTTTCGCGTCGGGCATCTGTTCGCGCAGATATCCGAAAAATTTTTTAATCACAAGATGTTTCGGCGTTTTGCCGTCCCAAAACGGAAAACTTATCGCGCCGAGATTGCCGTCGGAAGCGAACCTTATATAGTCGAAATTTATTTCGTCGAAGCCGCGGCTAAGCGCGTCTTTGGCGATTGAAACGACATAATCCCACGTGGGCTGTCCGTCGGGGTCCATCCAGGCAAGCTTGTTGTTGTCCAGCCAGACAGCGCCGCTGCTGGCGTTATGAAGAGCCCATTCGGGATGCGCTTTGGCCAAAATCGGGTCTTGAAAAACCGTGATGCGCCCGATGACATAGATATTTTCGTCGTGAAGGCGTTTTATCAGTTCATTCGGCTTGGCAATTCTTATTTGTTCTTCCGCTCCACTGGCTTTCACCTCGGGAACATCCATCGCGTATGAAACATATCCCGAATAATCTTTTATATCGATGACAACGGCGTTAAGCCCGCGCGATTTTATGAGATTTATTATCGATGTCATTTTCGCGTATGAACCGGCGGACCACGCCGTTACATAAACCGCCTTTATTACTTCCGGAGGATTTTTTAATTGCGGCTGATTGGGAATATCGCCATTGGTATTCGGAATTTTTACAGGGGAAGAACTAGGCAATGGAGCTTCGGGAACGGCTGGCAAATTTATTGTCTGCGCCAAAGCGCCCGGTTGCGGATTTTGCAAAACCACTGTCTTGGGCGAAAAAGACAAAAAAAACGCGACACCGCCAACCAGCGCGATAAGGCCGCCGAATATCACTTTCATCCCGTTAGAGACAGGAAGCGCTTCAATCTGTTCTTCAGATAACGCTTGCCCATGCCTGATTTAAGATACTTTTCTCGCGACCTTGCATCTGTGATGTTTTTGCAAAATTCTCCATATATGATTTCGAAAGGGCCTCTGCTTTTCGTCCATCCGATGATATTGGCACTATGCTCTTTGAAGCGCTTCCGTAAATCGTCAGTAAATCCTGTGTACCACACACCATCCTTTTTACTGCGTAAAATATGAACGTAGTAGTATTGTTTGTCTCTAACGGGATTCATAAGATAAACTATATCGGGAAAAGTTGCTGACGGCAATGAGTTGGCATAAAATACAGGGACTGGATATTGGCTAATTTGGATATTAGGCAATTAAGCAATATCTCAATATCTCAATATCCCAATATCTAAATTTATGGCTTTAGCTTTATACCGCAAATACCGCCCCAAAAAGCTGTCCGAACTGGTCGGCCAGGAAACCAACGTTGAAATCCTCAAAAACGCCGCCATTCAGAACCGCCTCGGCCACGGCTACCTTTTTTACGGCTCCCGCGGCACTGGAAAAACGACCACCGCCCGCCTCCTGGCAAAGCTCCTCAACTGCGAAAAGCGCCAGGAAGACCCCGAATTCGCCAAGCTCGGCGAGCCCTGCAACGAATGCCGCTCCTGCAAGGAAATAGACGCCAACACCTCTTTTGATGTCATTGAAATCGACGCCGCCTCAAACCGCGGAATAGACGAAATCCGCAATATAAAGGAAAGCATAAGAACCGCTCCCGTCGGCAGCAAATACAAAGTTTACATAATCGACGAAGCGCATATGTTGACCGGCCCGGCCTTCAACGCCCTTCTTAAAACCCTGGAGGAACCTCCGGCGCACGCAATTCTGGTTTTGGCGACAACCGAATACGAAAAGCTTCCGGCAACAATAACCTCCCGCGTTCAGCGTTTCATTTTCAAAAAACAGCCGAAAACTAAAATAATGGAAAAGCTGGCTACCATCGCCAAGGCGGAAAAAATAGATATTGAACCTGCTGCGCTTGAACTGGTTGCGGCGGCCGGCGAAGGAAGTTTCCGCGACGCCGAATCGCTCTTGGACCAAATCTCCTCTTTTGGCGGAAAAATAGATTTGGAAACAGCCGAACGCCTTACCGGAAGAGTCGGACTCAAGAAAGTCGAGGAACTCTCCGCTTTTATAATAAAGAATGACGTTAAAGGAGCGTTAAGCTATCTCGCCACGCTCAACGAAGAAGGACACAACCTCGTTCAGCTCGCAAAAGACCTGATACATTAT
>DATKTR010000011.1:0-14993 GCA_035531015.1 Minisyncoccota bacterium
ACCATGGAGTTGCTCTACCAACTGAGCTACATCGGCAACGATATAAAACTACCCCGTAAAGAAGTATTTTTCAAGCGCTTTCTTTGAATGCTCCGCTGTCTATTAGTTCTTTAAGATATGCATCAAGACCCGGCAGCGATTTAAGTTCGCTGAAGCTCACCCATCGAAACTCATCGTGTTCTTCAGGATTTAAAACCGGCGTCCCATCCATTTCTATGGCATATGTTATGCGCACGATGTGCCGGTCTCCGTTAGAAGGGAAAATATCCTGAGCGGCAATTATTTTCTCGCCTCCGTCAAAATCAAGCCCCGTTTCTTCTTTTATCTCGCGGATAAGATTTTCCCTGAGCGGGACTCCGGGGTCGATGCGTCCGCCCGCTATATCCCAGACTCCCCTGGCTTCGCCTCGGGAGCGCCGAAGCAAAAGGTATTTACCTTCTTTATTACTGATGACGGCTTTAACCCCGACTTGCAGTTCCATATTATTATTTATTCTTAATGTATTTATTCATTCTCCATTTTCTCCCGTTTCCTTTATTTAGGTTTTTGTAAAATGGTGTTAGCGCATGACAATTTGGACATAGCAAGCGAAGGTTAATTTCAGAATTATTCTCCGCATTCCCATCAATGTGATCAATTTCCAGCGGAACAACGCCGGTTACAGGATGTTTTTTATTCCATCCGCACATAAAACATTTATTCCCGAATTTTTCCTCCAAATATTTTTTCAAATGCGCAGAAACATTTCTGACTGTTATCCCAATGTTTCCGCTTACTTTCCCTTTTTTCCAGTGCTCAACCCATTGTCTATGTTGATAATCAATTTGGCATCTGTTTGAACAAAATCTAATCTGGTGACGTTCGGTAAAAACAACTCCACAATTGGTACAATTTTTCATAAGTCTATGATACCATCATATACCCTTAGTTGTGGTACATAATTATTCACAATAAACAGAGCTGGAGCCACCCGTCGGAATCGAACCGACAACCTGCCGCTTACAAAGCGGCTGCTCTGCCAATTGAGCTAGGGTGGCACTACTTCGCTCCGATTTTACATCGGAGCTCCGAAGCGCAAGCTGTAATGAAAACACTACTACTTGCCCATCCGAAGCTCAAATATAATTTGAGCGGAGGAGGGAGCTAGTGTGGCAAACACGGCAAATAGCCGATAGCATATAGCTTATAGATTTTTGCGAAAAAATCAAAAAAACGGGCTTTCAGTTCTCCCTAAAATCTTTTACACTATATGCCGTAAGCCACTTGTCTCCCTTTGGGAGATCTTCCGTAGGGAGACTATAAGCTACTCATATGCCTAAATTCCCTCCTTCGCTAAAGCTACGGAGGGCAAGCGTTCACCTAAAATGAATAAATTTACTCATTTACACACTCATTCCCATTACTCTCTGCTCGACGGGCTGACCAAAATTGATGAGTTGGTCAAGCGCGTAAAAGAGCTCGGGATGGATTCCGTAGCCGTCACCGACCACGGAACTCTTTATTCCGCAGTGGAGTTCTACAAGAAAGCCAAAGCTGCGGGAATAAAGCCGATACTTGGCGTGGAAACATACGTCGCTCCGCGCGACCGCTTCAGCCAGGAACCGAACGAGAAATATTATCACCTGATACTTCTCGCCAAGAACAACACCGGCTGGAAAAATCTCATTAAGCTCGTTACCAAGGCGCACCTTGAAGGATTCTACTACAAACCGCGAGTCGATAAAGATCTTTTGCGCGAATACCACGAAGGATTAATCGCTCTCTCCGCGTGCTACTCCGGAGAATTGGCGCGCGCGATACTCGACAACAAAGACTCGGAAAAAGTCATAACGGAATACAAAGAAATATTCGGTCCGGAAAATTATTATATCGAGATAGGCCATCACACAAACTTCAATCCGGCTTGGCACGAAAAAGTCTGGAACGGTCTTATTGAGCTTAGTAAAAAAACGAATACTCCACTCGTAGCCACGCAGGACAGCCACTACCTGAAACCGGAAGACGCCGAATATCACGACATACTTCTTGCGGTGCAGACCGGCAACAAGATACAGGACGACGGCCGCATGACCATGAAGCTCGACGATTATTCGATAACCTCTCCGGAAAAAATGGCCGAGCTCTTCAAGGACATTCCCGAAGCCGTCGAGGAATCGGCGAAGATAGCCGAAAAATGCAATGTGACGCTTGAGCTTAATAAAGTGCTTCTTCCGAATTTCCCAATACCAAGCGGACAATCGGCCAACGACTACTTACGCGATTTGATTAATAAAAAAATCGGCGAGCGTTTTTCTCCCGAAGAACAAACCGAAGCCATCAAGGAACGGCTCGAATACGAACTTGGCGTCATTACAAAGACGGGATTTGCCGATTATTTCCTCATCGTCCAGGACCTCATTTCCTGGGCAAAAACCCATGGCATAGCCGTTGGCCCGGGCCGCGGTTCGGCCGCCGGCAGCCTCATATCATATATATTGGACATAACCGAAGTCGACCCCATTAAATATGAGCTTATTTTCGAGCGCTTCCTCAACCCCGAAAGGATACAGATGCCCGATATCGATATCGACTTTGCCGACAAACGCCGCGACGAAGTGCTTGCCTACGCCCGCCAGAAATACGGCGAAGACCGGGTAGCGCAGATAATCACCTTCGGAACGATGGCCGCGCGCGCCGCCATACGCGATGCCGGACGCGCGATGGGTATTCCTTACGGATTCTGCGACCAGGTCGCCAAACTCATTCCTTTCAATCCTACGCAGGGAATGAAAGAAGGCTGGCTGGCAAAGTGCCTCGAGAACGTCGATGATTTCAAAAATATTTATAACGAGAACGCCGACGCCAAAAGGCTGATAGACGCCGCCATGCATCTTGAAGGAGTCGTACGGCACGCATCAGTGCATGCTTGCGGCACCGTCATCTCAAAAGACCCTTTGACCGACAACGTTCCTCTCCAGTTCGCGCCACAGGACAAAAACATAATAATCACGCAGTTCGAAATGCACAGCGTTGAAGACCTCGGCCTTCTTAAGATAGATTTTCTCGGACTGAAGAACCTGACCATAATCGAAGAAACCGTGCGGCTTATAAAGGAACTCTACGATGAAGACATTAAAATAACCGACTTGCCGCTCGACGACAAAAAAACTTTCGAGCTTTTGCAAAAAGCCGATACCACCGGAGTCTTCCAGCTCGAAGGCGACGGAATGCGGCACTATCTGAAAGAATTGGTTCCCACGGAATTCGAGGACATTGTCGCCATGATTGCGCTTTACCGTCCGGGAACGCTTGAAACCGGAATGGTCCCCCGCTACATCGCGAGAAAAAACAAAAAAGAAAAAGTAACTTATCTCCACCCCAAACTTGAACCGATTTTGAAAAAAACTTACGGCGTCATGCTTTACCAGGAACAGCTGATGCAGGTTGCGCGCGAAATGGCGGGCTTCAGCTTTTCGGAAGCCGATACTTTGCGCAAAGCGGTCGGAAAGAAAATAAAAGCCCTACTCTTGGAACAGCAGGAAAAAATGGTAAGCGGGATGGTAAAAAACGGCATAGATAAAAAGATGGCCAAGGAAATATGGAAATGGTTCGAGCCGTTCGCCCGCTACGGATTCAACCGAAGCCACGCCGTCTGTTACGCGCTTATCGGATACCGCACCGCTTATCTCAAGGCCCACTATCCAGAAGAATTCATGGCTTCCCTTTTCAACGCGGAAATAAACGATATCGACAGAATTGCCGTTCTTTTCAACGAGGCGAAGCAAAAAGGAATAGAAGTCCTGACGCCTGATGTTAACAAAAGCTCGGTCAATTTCTCGCCCGACGAAAACAAAACGATACGCTTCGGACTGCTTGCCATAAAGAACGTCGGAGAAGCCATTGTCCGCGCGATAATCGACGACAGGCTGAACCGCGGAGACTTCAGGGATTTTAACGACTTCTTGAACCGCGTCCAGCACAAAGACCTCAATAAAAAATCGCTTGAAAGCCTCATAAAATGCGGGGCATTGGATTCGCTCGGAATAGAAAGGAAACAGGCACTTGAAAGCATTGACGAAATACTCCGTTTCAGCACGCTTATCAAAAAAGGAAATCAGCAGTCCACCCAGTCACTTTTCGGCAGCGCGCCCGCGAATATGTCGTTCAAATTCTCGAAACAAGTAGAGCCTGCGACAACCGTAGAAAAACTTGGCTGGGAAAAAGAACTTCTCGGATTTTATCTTTCCGACCACCCGTTAAATTCGTTCAAAGAGAGAATCGAGAAACTGAAACTCATAAAAATAGAAGAAGCCAGGTCTAAAGATAAAAAAAACCAGGTTGTGAAAGTTGCCGGCACTATCTCGGAGATAAAAAAAATACTGACTAAGAACGGCCAGCCGATGATATTCGCAAAAATAGAAGATTTTTCCAAGGAGCCGCTCGAACTTGTCGTTTTTAATGATACGCTCGAAAAAAATCTGGATATATGGAAAGTGAACAATATTGTCGCAGTAAAAGGGAAAATGTCCTGGAGGAACGGCGAGCCTAATATGGTCTGCGAGAAAGCGATAAAACTTTAAAAGACAAGCGGATATTGGGATATTTTGATATTCGGAAATTTCCGAATTAAGAATATCTTTAATCTCCGCTAATTCTTAATCTCCGTTAATTATCGAGCTGTGGTATTTCTCCGGCTCGTGCGCCGAAGCCGTTTCTATTTCCATAAACCAGTTAAAATCATCGAGCATATCCTTGAGAATTGTTTTCATTTTATGCTGGTCGTGGCCCGTAACAATAACTTCAGGGCGTATTCTTCTGATGATGTTCCACGAACCGGTTTCCTCATCTCCTATTATCACTTCGTCCACGTCGTGAACGCCTTCGACTTCGGCAACGCGCTCGAAAATATCTTTTTTTGGAGCCTTTCCTTTCAGTTCCCTGACGACATCATCGGGAGTGACCACGGCAATAAGATGGTCGCCGAATTTCTTGGCTTCTTTCAAAAAATGGCGATGCCCTTCGTGAAGGGTGTCGAACACGCCGAATACCATTACCTTTTTCATAAATTTATTCTTTAGGCCGCATCAATGGGCCGCCTACGGCGAGTCTCGCTCATTTATTTAGCTTATTTCTTTATCGGTTTCATGAGCGGGAAAATCACGGCTTCCCTGACGGGTTTATCCATAATAACGGCGAACAGGCGTTCCGAAAGGCCGAAGCCGGCGGCCGGAGGCATTCCATATTCAAGCGCCTCCAAAAAATCTTCGTCCAAAAATTGCGCTTCTTTGTCTCCGGATTCGCGCAGCTTCATCTGTTCCTCGAAACGAGCCCTCTGGTCAAGCGGGTCGTTAAGTTCGGAAAATCCTTTGCCAAGCTCGCTTCCGCAGGCGACGATTTGCATCCTTTCAACCACTCTTGGGTCCTTCTCGGAACGCTTGGCTAACGGTTCTATTTCAACCGGCGGGTCTATCAAAAAACATGGCTGTATCAAAGTCGGGCGAACCGTTTTTTTATAGATAAGGTCTATCAGCCGCCCTTTGCCAAGGTTCTTTTCCGGCTCAAGGCCGAGCGAAACCGCTTTTTTGAAAAGCTCGTCGCGAGTTGCCGTAAGCGGATTGAGTTTGTTGAACTTCTCGAAAATTTTTACGTATTCGACTTTAGGCCATTTCTTGCCCCAGTCTATCTTCTGTTCCTGAAAAGTCGTTTTAAGCCCGCCAGTCGTTTTTTTAATGGCATCTTTGAACATTTTCTCGGTTAGCTTCATCAGGTCGTTGTAATCGTTATATGCCCAATAAAATTCCAACTGGGTGTAATCCTGCAGGTGCTCGCGGTCTATTCCCTCGTTCCTGAAAATGCGCCCTATCTCGAAAACTTTTTCGTAGCCCGCCACCAGAAGCTTTTTCAGAGGCAATTCAAGGGAGATGCGCAAATAAAAATCGACGTCGAGCGCGTTGTGGTGCGTTTTGAAAGGTTCGGCTTCGGCGCCTCCCGGCAAAGCTTCGAGTACCGGCGTTTCCATTTCCATAAATCCCTCACTCAAAAGAAATTCACGGACCGAACGCCAAAAGACGCTTTTCTTCCTGAAAAGTTCTTTTGTTTCTCCGTTCATTAATATGTCGAGATAACGCTTCCTCAAAAGCGTTTCTATGTCGCCGATGCCGTACCAGTCGCTTGGCAGGGGCCTGATGGATTTCACAAGAAGATTCAATTCCTTAACTTCTATGCTTTCCTGCCCTTTCTGCGTCCTGAAAAGCGTTCCGCCCGCCGACACGAAATCGCCGCGGTCGAGAATGTCTTTGAAAAGAGAGAAATTCTTGAACGTGTCTTTTTTAATAACAAGCTGTATTTTTGATTTCTCGTCGGCTATGTCGGCGAAAATAACGCTGCCCTGGTCGCGCCAGCCAACAAGGCGTCCGGCGACGGATACTTTTTTGCGCGCTTTTTCGAGCGCGTTGAATTTTTCCCTGATTTCGTTTATGGGAACGGTCCGTTTTGTCGAAGCCGGGTAAGGGTTTATCCCCGCTTCTTTAAGGCGTGCAAGCTTCTTTAGCCGTTCCTGTATAATTTCTTCAAGCATGATTACTTTATTCTAACGGAAAAACTTTATTCTTAAAACTATTCCGACTTATTTATTTTTTGATGGTTGCCCTGTTCGCCGGAAATGCGAGGCTTGATACCTCTATTTCAAAATCATCCATAAGGTTAGATATTGCGTTCCCGACACACCCGTGGAGCACATAATCCGGCTTTCCGACTTCGGCAGATCCTTTTATTTTTTTAAACGCTTCTACCATTTTTTCATATGCTTCCATTTCCCTTATGAACCATTCTTTCCATCCTTCATTAGACGAAATATTAAGCTGCGTTCCTCCTATTAACATCTTTTTGATGCCAAGACTCTTAAAAATTTCCCTGAGCTTGTTCCAACCATTTTTCTCATCGAAATCTTTGTTGAGCCAATTTTCATTCGGGCTTAATTTTGGAGTCGGATTGTCGGTAAAGGTAGGAACAACGTATGGTTCATTACGATAATCGCGACCCATATAAGAATTTTTATTGCCCTCAAGATTGAATTCTTCCTCGAAAACTATGATTGGAGGAGATTTGTCGGGGTCGCTACTGAAAAGCCTGTCGATTGCAGCTTGAAAAGTTTCGAAGTTTTTCCTTTTATTTTCAAGGCTTTCTTTTTGCTTATCCGTAAATAGTCGGCCATCATAATCGAAATTAACCGGATAAAAAGGATGTATGATAATTCTAGCAAGACCGCCGCTCTTTTTAACACGGCGTTCCAATTCGGCCCGATCTTCGCCGGAAAGTTCAAAAATATTCCTTTTTATTCTCGCTCTTTCGCGAACATCCGCGCCCAATTCCGGATTTTCGTAATTAGGCATTGCAGATGGCTACTCTATTTTCATTATCTGGTAGTCAGCCTGGCCTGCCGGAGTCTTTATAGTGACACTTTCACCGACTTTCTTGTCGAGAAAAGCGCGGCCAAGCGGAGATTCGTTGGAAATTTTTCCTTCTTCTGGCTTGGCTTCATTCGAGCCTACTATGCGATAAGTGTAAATCTTGCCGTTTTTTCTTACGGAAACGGTCGAGCCGATGAAAACGCTGTCGGTGCCCGCCGCTTTTTCATTCTTAATGAGAACGACTTTTTTAAGGAGGTCTTCGAGTTCGGAAATGCGCGTTTCAACGCGGCCCTGCTCCTCGCGGGCTTCGCTGTATTCGGAATTCTCGGAAAGGTCTCCGAATTCTTTGGCCTGTTTCAGGCGATCGGCTACTTCAAGCCGCTTCTGTCCTTTAAGAATTTCAAGCTCGTTTTTGAGCTCTTCGGCGCGTTCTTTTGTAAGGTAGTATTTGTCCATAATATTAGTGACGAATGGCTAATAGCTCAGGGCTAATGGCTTATAAAATTGGGTCTGACGATTAGCTATATGCTATCAGCCATTTGCCGTTCATAAGCGCCGGTAGCTATCCACCAGCGAATCTTAACGTTTTCCACGAAAGTTTTCAAGTAAGCCGAAAGCTTAACTTTTGACTGAGTGTTGTTTATCCAAAAAACGGGTATTTCTTTTATATTGTATCCGAAATGCCTCGCGAGCGCGAGTGCCTCGATGTCGAAACCCCATCCGTTTATTTTCGACACGCTGAAAATTTTTTCCGCGGCTCTCTCACTGAAAGCTTTGAAACCGCACTGCGTGTCCCAAATTCCGGGAAGATTAAGTATCTGAATTTGGAGGTTGCCGACTTTGCCGAGTACTTGCCTGTAAAAAGGCTGCTTCGGTTCGAGCTTGCTTCCCTTGACCGCGCGCGAACCGATGACCACGTCGTAAATTTCTTCCTTACTTTTGTCGGATCCGCCCGAGGCAGACAAGTATGGAAGCATTTTGTCGAAGTGGTCTATTGAAACCGAATTGTCGGCATCGGTAAAAAGCCGGTATTCGCCTTTGGCAAGAAGCATCCCTTGTTTGACGACTCCTCCCTTGCCCTGATTCACCCTGTTGTCGATGAGCTTGAGATTCTTTATGGTCTCCGCCATCTTTTTGACTATTTCGGCGGTGTTGTCAGTAGAACCGTCGTTGACCACGATTATTTCGTAAGAATATTTAACGCCGGCAAGGCGCTTGTCCATGTCAACGAGAGTAAGCGGCAAACGCTCCGATTCGTTGTACGCGGGAATTATTATCGATAAAAATGGTTTGGTCATATTTTAGTGAGAACTACCGGGCCGTCTTCCATTATAGCAATTGTATTCTCGAAGTGCGCCGACATCGAGCCGTCCGCCATCGTGAAACTGTCATCTTTATTCTGTATCACCTTGCCCTTGCCGGCGGCGACCATCGGTTCAATGGCGATTACCATTCCGGCAACAAGCCTTTCGCCTTTTCCTCTTTCACCGAAATTATATATATGCGGCTCTTCGTGAAGGCTGCGGCCGATGCCATGCCCGGTCAGAAGGTCGACGATTGAAAATCCGTTTGATTTAACATGGTGTTCGATCGCGTATCCGATATCGCCGACAGTGTTGCCGGGGCGCGCTTCTTTTATCCCCAGCTCCATTGCCTTCTTCGTAGTTTCGATGAGCTTTCTGTTTTTTATTCCTATGGCGCCGATGCCTACGGTAACAGCCGCATCGGAATAAAATCCTTTATGTATCAAGCCGAGATCTATCTTGACGATGTCGCCGTCGTTAATAACGTAATCCGAAGGAATGCCGTGAACGACGTCTTCGTTGACCGAAATGCATGCCGTAGCCGGATAACCTTTTTTCGCTCCGCGCGGGCGATAATTCAAGAATGCCGGTTTGCATCCGGCGTCCTTTATCATTTTATAGGCGATGGCATCCAATTCATTGGTCGTTATTCCCGCTTTGACGCTCTTCTCCAGAAACGCGACAACATGAGCGAGCCGGCGGCCGGCCTCGGCCATTATTTCAATTTCTTTTTCCGTTTTGATAATTTTCATTTTGATTACGGAACACTAAGCCATTTTTTATATGCCGTGATTACAATGTCTATAACTTCTTCGAGGCCGTTAATTCCCGTATCAACAACAATATCAAAGTTGGTTTTGTCGGCAATATCTATATTATATAAATTCCTGTAGCGCTTTTGTTCGCTTTCTATCCTTTTTATCGTATTATCGTAGACTTCGCTGATTGATGAACCGGCCTGGCTTTCTCTTCCTTCTTTTTTAATCTGCGCGAAGGTACGCTCCGCCGCGGTTCTCGGGTCAAGATCAAGGAAAACTTTGAACGAGGAGGGTATCCAATGGAACGCTATGCGCGAATCTATCACAAAATCGTTTTTTTCTTTTCCCATATCCGCAAGAATCCTGTCGACTTCCAAATCTATCTCTTTTTGTTTTTCCGCCGTAAAGTTTATTTCTTCAATTGAAATCCCGCGTTCCGCTGCCATTTTTCTGAACATATCGCCCGAAGAAAAATGCTCATATCCCAAACGAAGAGCAATGCCTTTCGCCGTGCTCGATTTTCCGCTGCCCGGAAATCCGGAGATGGTTATAATGTGCTTTTTCATAAAGGACTGTTCAACCCTATGGCCTTATCAATCTGAGCCGCTACTTCGGGAATGGCCGGACGGGCATCAATTTCAACGAACTCGGTGTTTGTCCGCATATAGTCGAGCATCGGCAAGGTCACTTCCTGATAAAGCTTCAGCCTGGATTGTATCGCAGCCGGCGTATCATCGACGCGTTTTTCGGTTTCAGCGCGGAGCATCAGGCGCTTCAATGATTCCTCCAGTGACAGATTCAAAAAAATGGTTACAAGATTTCTACTGCCTCGTTCCGCCAGCCAGTTCAAAATGAATTCGGCTTGGCCGATGCGGCGAGGTATCGCGTCGAAAATTATCCCTTTGCCAGCGGGTATCATCGGCAGCTTCAGCTTCAAAATCTCTATAAGCTGAGGATCGCTCAAATATCCACCGCGATCTATGATATCGCCCACTTTTTCTCCATTCTCAAGGATAAAATCGCGGTTGGCGCGAAGTATGCCTCCCATTTCCCAAAAGAAAAATCCTGTTTTCTCCGCCAGCAAGCGAGCCTGAGTGCCCTTGCCTGATCCCTGCGGACCCATTATGAAAATAGCGTCAATTTTTTCCATTACCGTTTAAAAAATCCGCTTTTGCGGGCATATTTATGCAGCTATGATATCACTTTTTGCCGCGAATTTACAACTAAAAAACCGCACTCCGCGGTTTTTTAGTTGTAAATTCAAGTTAGCACTATCCGGGCCGGCCGATTTTTAGAATTTGGCCATACTTATTTTGCCTGATTTTGATTTCCTATTTTTTTATTTCTTTTTAATTTTCTAGCGTGAAAAAACGACAATGATGCCAGCAAAAAAAGAGCAAAACAACAAAATGCCGAAATCATGCAGTAGAAACATAATGATTTTACTATGAAAAGCTGGAGGGATATGAACCAAACAGAAGCGAGAAATCCAGCCGAAGCCGCAAGCAGCGTTAATCTGAAAAATTTATGGTAATTGCCAAAAAGAAAGAAGAGGGCTCCGGAAAAAATAAAAAGATAGTAAAAAATACCAAGGAGGGCTATAGGAATTCCGAAAATTTCCGAATACGGACCCGAAAGCACTTTGTCGCATCCGGTAACGATTATGCAAGTGACCTGCCCGCCGGAATAGTGCTCTATCGTCAAATAAAGAGCGTCCATAAACCCCGCCAAGCCGAGCGCCGCAGTGAACCAGGCGATGCGGTTGGCAAGGGCGGATTCCCAAAAATCGCTTTCGGAACTTATAAATCTTTCCATCATTTGAACAATCGCTTGATATTATAAGCGATTATCGCCGTTAGTTCCAGTTCACTGTTATTTTGGAAACATTCTTGGGAATTGAGTTGAGCCAGAAAGGCCAGAGAGAAATTTTAGCGTTCTCGAGGTCGGGCAGCGACAAAACCGAAGACTTGGCGTCATTAAGGGGCTTGCCGGCAATGCTTGACTTCAAATCGTCCTCGGAAAACTTAGGTCCGATGTCTCCGCTGGCTACAAGGGAAAAAGTAAGCTGCCCTGCGGCAAAATCGGCTTTTACGTTCTGAAAATCCGTTTTTACGTCACGGAAATCCATACCCGGATTGTCCTTGAGCATCAGCGCCTGCACCAAAGAATTCAGGTCGTCTTCTTTGAAGCCTATTGACTGGAAGCTCGCTTCGCCAAAAACGCCGAAGTTACCCTGGCCATCAGTGGCTTTATTTACGCTGATTTTGGTTATACTCACCGACGACGCGCCATCCGGGACATTAAAGCCATCGGGTATTCCGCTGGTCAGGCCGCTTTGTAAAACATCCTTGAGTCCCTGCGTAGTCGTAGCCTCCGCGGAAGCGATATCTTGGTCGGTTGGAACCTGCTTCTTCCCTATGAACCCGCCGCTTGCCGCCTGCGGCATTGCTCCATAGAAACCGTCGTAACGCGCCGTTCCCTTGAATCCCGGAATAGTAAGCTTATCGATTGGACCGATGTTGTAATCCACGCCGGGCTGGTCAGCGGTAACCGAAGCTTCAATGCTTGAAGGGGTTATCTTGCCGTTATTTATGTCGGCTCCCGGAACCACGACCGAATTATCGAGGCGGAAAATTTTTCCGTCCGGAGTTTCAAAGCGCGTTGTCGCCACCAGCGTCTGTTTGGAAGAACTGTAGGCATTGTAGACAAGTATCTTAGCCGTGGCTTTTTGCGAAACATTCGACGAGCCCGATGCCGGGAAAAGCCTCGTCACGTTTTTTTGCTGAGTGAAAATCTCTCCGGGCAGATAATTCTTGGAGCTGTCCACTTGCGAGAAAGTTTTGCTTACCGTAACCGTCCCCTGGTACTGCCACGGAATTTTTTTGAAACCGAGAGTTACTTCAGCTTTTCCGAAAAATGCGCCGGTTACCCAAAAGGCCGCTAGCGCGATAACGACTACTCCGGAAATATAGGCTATGGCTTTTTTGCCTCTGGCGCGCCGATAAACTTTTCTTTCGTGTTTTTCGGACTCCGCCGGAGGAGAGCCTATCTCTTTGGCAAACTGTTTTTTCGCGACGGCTTCCTCCTTGGCTTTGTCCCAGAAAGATTCGCTTTGAGATTTCGCTTCTTCTATTTTCAAAGACTTGCCGTGCTTAGGCGGGTCTTCTTCGTCTTTATCTTTCCCGGAATATTTCACCGCAACTATGTCGAATACTATCTGGGAAGAGCCTTTTTCCAATGCGCGCGCAGACGATATTCCAATGCCCGCTTTTTCCGCGAGCTCGATTACTTCCGGATCGCCAGAATCTATGGAAATGGATTTGCCGGCAGCCTCGGCTTCCCTTTTGACAAGTTCCATATTTGAAAGCGATTCTTTCAAGGCAGAGCCTGCAGAAACCAACAAAACTATTTCACTTTCTTTGCTTTCTAAAATTTTCTCGACTATCCTCGGAACGGAATCTTTTTTTGTTATTGTTATTTTTTCCATGATTAGTTTGTAATCTGTATAAATCAGCAGTTATCCGTATAAGCCAGCGTTGAGGGTTTCCCTTGCAGTATAAATGCTGATTGTAGCAGATTTATGCTGATAAGTTAACGAAGTTATACGGCTGAACCGAGCCAGCTAAGCCTCCGTTTTAGCCATCCATTTATTTCGTTATCGCTATTATCATAATAGAATTCAAAGAAAGGCGCGAGTTGCCGGAACGCTTGCTTTCCCGAACCGAATTCCGCCTCGTCAAAGCTGAAACCGGATTTCACGGAAAAGTCGTCGAAATCTATCTCCTGGAACTTGTCTTGGCCGAGCAGGTTCGCCGGCACGGCCCCGGCTACGCGCACTTTCCCGCCTGTTTTTACTTTTTTAACGTGGGTTGCGAGGGTTTTTACCGGTTTTGAAAAAATTTTTGACAAATGCCTTTCTACCGGCCGGGAAACGTCTTCCTTAATGTAGTAATCGTAAATTGCCCTAGCGGCATTCTCGCCCAGCGACCAACTGCCGCAGATTTCCGAAATAATGTCATTGACGGACCATTCGATTTCGCTCCGCCTATAAAACTCTTCGGAATGTTTGCCCGGATAAAAATAGCTCTTTGAAGCGCCTATTTTTAAAAAGTCGGCCCTCTTGGCTCCGGATCTTTTGGTGGCAGACGCCTGTGCCTGACCCTTTTCCGTAAAAAAGAATTCTCCGTTCTTTTTTATCGCCTTTACTCTTTCGAAAGTTTTTCTCGCAGTAAAAGCCATTTCTATGACCGCGCGTACTTCTTTCGGCTTGAAACCTAGAGGGTTTATGACTTTGTGACCGTCCACTTCGAAATCGGAAACATTGCTGTCGGCAAGGATAGTGTCCAGCTCATCGACGCCAAGAATCATGCTGGCTTCGCGCCGATAATGGTTGAAAATTTTACTTACTGCCTGCGCGATAAGATTCTCGAGTTCAACCTTGCCGATTGCTTCGGAAATTTCTTCTCTCTCCATAACCAGGGGAACGAATATTTTGAACGCGAGCTCCGGGTCGCAGGCGGCTATGATTCTGCTCACGCCCGGAATGAAAGTCTGCCCGCGCGAAGACCGCATTTTCTCAAGATTATCCCAGGATTTTTCTTTTCTTATTTTTTTCCTGTCATCAAGGCTTATCAAAATACCGCTTATTTTTTTCGGCGACACATCGAGAAGCAAAAATTTTTCTTTTTTCTTAAACAGGTTCATCATCTTCTACATTTTACCACCAAATTCATTTTGTTGCGTTATATAAAGACATTATTTCAGCGGCGGAAAGGGCGCGGTTGTAGATACGGACATCGTCGATGAGACCATTGAAAAGTCTGTATGCTGGCTCTCCTACGCCATTATCATGGTCGGCACCTATTGAAAGTGACGTCGTTGATACTTTCAGAGATGATGGAGCAGTCGAGCTGCCAGCGAACGCACCATTGATATAAAGTGTTGCGGTAGTATTGGCTCCACTATAAACCCCCGCGATATAGTACCAGACACCAGTGGCGACTGCGCCAGCACTAGAACGTGCGTTGGTATAGCCCGTGCCGTCGCTAGATGTGAGAAAATTAACTTCACCACTGCTCCACATATTTGCAAAAAGTAGCCATGAGTAATCGCTATTACCAGAAGCACCCCACTTCGAGGCAATCGTTTCTCTATTTAGATTGGTAAATTTTACCCACGTTGAAATAGTCATAGCTGATGTCGGATTTAAATCAGCTCCATTTCCAGCGTTTACCCAATCATTACTCCCGTTAAACTGCCCCGCCCCTCCCACTTCCCCCGTTGCCCACTGGCTGCCGAGCGTACCATTCCACGTCCCCGTATTCCCATTCCCACTGGAATCCTGCGTAGATGTCCCTTGTCCCTCGTCGAACTTCCAATAGCCTACCAGCCCATTGGAGCTAAACAGGGGTGAAAGGTTAAGGTCTGAGCCAGTAACAATGGCTCCTGTAATCTGGTTGACCTGCTGGCTGTTAGTCCTTACCTTCTGAGACTCGGGTATGGCAGTAAGCTCCCATGAGCCTCCGGGCGTATACGTGTAGTAG
>DATKTR010000012.1:0-26855 GCA_035531015.1 Minisyncoccota bacterium
GGTATGTTTTTGCCTTCATTTCGACCACCCCGTTTACGGTGAAATGGTAAGAAGAGACAAAGATGGCGGCGGAACCATCATCAAGCTTGATGGCGGCCACTATATCTTCGGCGCCGAGTGCCAATGGAAACCGACACCGTAAGCCCGAGCGCCAGCGCCGCCCACCCAATCCCCTCGCCCGTCGGCAGTTACGCTGCCGCCGGGCTTTTTTTATAACCGGACCGAATAATTCGCTATCACGCGTGATAGTATTATCACGCGTGATAGCAGGCTATATTCGCGGCTATCAATTTAACAAATTAATAATTAATAAACATTTGCCATCGCAACGGACAAGCTTTATCATCTAAACGAAATGGCTTCTCTTAAAGAAAACGCGACAATACCGGAATATCAAAAGTTCGTAAAAGACCTGTATGGAATTTCAAACGACAGGCATTTTACGACTTCCGACATGCTGGCAAATATCGAACGTTTTCTCATGAGGGCTTTAAAAGGGATAAGGAAAGAGGATGCCAATAAAACAAAATTCAATATAATGATTTCTTTAAGCTGGTTTATGTCTTTCATGAACCAGATGCACATAGATATCGAGGAGGAAACATGGAAAAGATTTCCATATTTATGCTCCTATTGCGGTTCCTGTCCCTGCGTCTGCAAGAAAAATAAAATTGAAAATAGGCAGAAAATAAACGTGAATGAAAGCAGGCGGCCGAAAACGCTTTCCGAATTCCAAAAAATGTTCGAGGAAATTTATCCGTCTTCAAGCCGGACGCTTGAACACGCCGGAATTCATCTGGCCGAGGAAATGGGAGAGTTATCGGAAACCGTCCTCGCTTTCCGCGGCGCCAGAAACAACGTGGATTTCGACAATGTAAAATCGGAAGCCGCCGATTTGATGTCATGTTTCTTCGGAGTATTGAATTCGATGAAACTTGATGCCGCGAAAGAAATATCTTCGCACTTTTCGGACAATTGCCACGAATGCCACAAGATGCCCTGCGAGTGCAGTTTTGAAGGAATTTTGGCCTATAAATCTTGAGCCGAAATTATTTTGGCAACTTTACAGCTTCGAACGCCATAAAAATCGGTATTTCCTTGCGGGCAGTGTCTTCGGCTTTGGCCTTCGGACCCGGTTCGCTTTTCCTGTGCGATATCCATTCCTCCAATTTAACTATAGCCAAAGAAGATGACGATAATGCCTTAACGTAATCCTGCAGGGAATGATGAAAGGAATACGTGTAAATCTTTTTTTCTTTCCGGCTCGGGTACATATCTATTTTGTTTTTCGACGAAGAAAGATACGAGTCAATCCTCCGGTATTGGATATTTTCTTTTTCATCGAAACCCCAGGAGGTGCTCTGCGGTATCCTGAAAGCCGGATGATTCAAAACGGCCACGAGTTTTCCTCCCGGCTTGAGAACCCGCGATATTTCGCCGAGCACGGCTTTGAGATTTTCCATATTCTGGAGCGACAGGACGCAAAGCGCCATATCGAACTCTCCTGCTTTGGCGAATGAAAGATTTTGCGCGTCGGCTTTAATGTATTTAATGTTCTTGCTTTCCTTTTTCGCTATCTGAATGAGCGTGTCGGCCGAATCGACTCCCGTGACCGAAGCTCCCTTTTCGGCGAGAAAGCGCGAAAAAAATCCCTGTCCGCAGCCGACATCTATGGCTTTCTTGCCGCGCAGTTCCGGAATCCATCTTGAAAGATTCGGGTAGATAACCTTGATTTGGTACGAATCGCCTTCTTTGACGGTTTTGTCATACCAGCCCGCCACTTTTTTCCAAGACGTGTCTTTTTTTTCATTCATTTTAAAAATTAGTACTCAACACCTTTTAACTCTTCAAGCGCTTTCTTGGCATGATAACGGATGCTTTCCCTGATGCCGTAATCTTTTTCATCAAGCTCGTCTTTTGTGAACCATTTTATCTCGTCGCTAAGCTCGCCGTCTTCCTGCTCTATATCGCCGTTTTTGGCGACGCCGAAATAAACCATGGTGACATGCTCGTGGTCTTCGCCTACCCTGTGGCGGTGCAAAAACTTCGGCGTCATTAATTCCTTGTAGCTGTCGGATTCTCTGGATTCAAAATTCTTATCCACTAATCTTATATCCAAGCCCACTTCTTCTTTTACCTCGCGCACGGCCGCTTGATTCGGGTCCTCATCAAGCTCAATGTGCCCTCCGACGCTAAGCCATATCTTGTATTTGTCGTGCTTGCGGAGAAGGACCTTGTCCTTAAAGACAACGAAAACTTCCGCAGTGAAATCTATCTTGTCGTGTACGTGGGGCATTGTTCCCAATTTTATTCCGAATTAAAACGAAACGCCAATGAAAACGGTTTGTTGATAAACCGTTGGATAAAATTTTGATATTTTGCTATTATATGGGCTGCTGTTTTCGTCAATAAAAAGGAGAATGTAGTGATACAAACCGATCCGTACGTAACTAAAGTCCTATGGAATGGGAAAAAAGAACTGGTGGCAAGAACGCTTGTCGTCGATTGTTCCGACGGACGCCTGCCGGACGCGAGAGCCGCTTTGCTGACTCCCCCGTTCGCCGAAGGCCGCCACTGTCCCTTGCTCGTTCCTGGAGGTCCCGGAGCTCTTGTTTCTCCCGTTTTATCGTCCACTATAGAGGAGTGGATGTGGGGATGGATAAAAATGCTTCACGGGGCAAATCAGTTCCAGCGAGTCATTGCGGTCGCTCATCACGACTGCAAATACTACGGACACGCTCACCCGGGAAAAACTCCTGGAGAAGTGTACGCGGCGCAGATTCGCGAACTGATAGGTTTCGTCACAAAAGTGCTGGAAATCATTCCCGGCGCAAAAGTTGAGACTTTTTACGCAGAGCCCGCGGCTTGCGGACACACTCAATACAGGAGGATTTAGGCCTGCGTTCTCCGGCCAAGACAAAAGAGCCCCGTGCGGAATATCGCAGGGGCCTTTTACATTCAATAAGCGCGTAAAAATGATTATTACAGGTCGTTGCCCGAATAAGAAAGATTGAAGCTTTTATTAATGAGAGGAAAATCGGGAACAACGTTGCCTTTCCCGGCGTGGCCTACGAGTGGCCAGTTCAAGAATGACGGGTCCCGAACATCCACTCTTGAGATATTACCTTCAGAATCGGTCGCCACGAAATAAATTATTTCTCCGCGCCATCCTTCGGCAATTCCTATCGAAAAGGAATTTTTGCGCAATTTTATACCTTTACCGGTAACGAGCTCGCCTTCTGCCGAAATACCATTCAGTGCCTGCTCCAATATGCCCATTGAAGAATAAACTTCCTTCACTCTTACATTAAATCTTGCCTGCACATCCCCTTCTTCCTCTAACGCAATATCGAACTTCATTTTCCCATAAGCCGCGCAAGGATATTCGAGCCTCGCGTCATGTTCTATGCCGACAGCCCTTCCTGCAATGCCAATGGCTCCGTGGTCAACAGCCAATTGCCGGTCTATCTTGCCCGTTCCCTGCAAGCGGTTTATGACCGAACTGCTTCCTTCAGCTATTTTTATGACTTCAGTGAAGTCTTTGCGTATTTTCCCGATATCTTCCAAAAGAGCTTTTTTGTCGCCGGGATTTATACTCTTGGTAACTCCGCCCAAAGCATTCACGCCTCTTAAAAACCTGCTTCCGGTAAGGCGTTCGTTCCACTGCATCATCATCTCGCGGAATCTTGCTCCATTGCTTCCTCCGAAGCTGAAACCGGTATCAAGCATCATAAAGCCTATATCGTTGAAGTGGTTCGCGAGCCTTTCCAGTTCCGAAAATATTACGCGGAGATAGCCGGCTTTTTCGGATAATTTTATATCCGCCAAGTCCTCGACTGCCTGGCAGAAAGCCATTGAATGCGTGAATGATGTGTCGCCCGATACCCTTTCCGACAATCTGAGCTTTTCTTCCAAGGGAAGAATTTCGAAAAGTTTTTCCGTTCCTTTGTGCTTGTACCCGAGCTTCGCCTCGAGGAGAATTATTTCTTCTCCGGCAACGCTGAACCTGAAATGTCCCGGCTCTATTATTCCCGCGTGCACCGGACCCACTGGAATTTCGTATATGCCCTCGCCTTTTACCTTTTGCATTTCATATTTGCCGTTGGCTTTCGCGGGACGCTCTTTCCAACCAAAATCTTTCCGCAGAGGAAATTTGTCCGCAGGCCAGTTTTCGTGAAGCAGTATCTGCCTCGGACCCGGATGCCCGGCAGGAACCAATCCGAAAAATGTTTTTATTTTTCTCTCGTAGCCGGAAGCTTCATGTATGTCTCCTGTAATTGACGGGAATTCTTCACCGTCTTTCAGTTCTATGAACGGAACGATAAAAATATTCTCGAATGGAACGCCGAAAACATAAAAAATACTAAATACGCCTTTTTCTTTTCTGTTGTCGGTCGCAGTTATGGTTTTAAGCTGAATCTTGTGTTCGAAATACAGCTTATTGCAGACATCCTGTATTTCTCCTGCGGAAACTTTCCAGACTGCCGCGTTATTTTCCATTTTCACCGCGGTTCCCGCAGGAACGTATTTTTCTAAAATTTTATTTTTATTCATGTTAGTAAGTTAAAGACGCCGAGGTTATCAAAGTCTTCAGCGCCGGCGGAACAAACACGCTGATAACCATCAAAATGGCAACCAGGATGATTATCGGTGCTATGGTCGACGACATCGTCTTTTCTTTTTCAACCGCAATCTCCTCGCTGCTTTCACCGAACATCATTCCGACCACGCTCTCAAGGAACCCGATGAAAGCCACGACCATGGCGACCAACACAAGGATAACTATCATCGGATAGTTTTTTATCCCCGCGGCCAATATCGAAAATTCCGTGAAAAATATTCCGAACGGCGGAATTCCCGTAATCGACAAAAAACCGATTATGAAAAGAATTCCGGTTATTGGAAGCGCCTTCAGCGCGCCTTTAACCTTAGCTATCTTGGTGGAACTATATTTCAGGAAAATATTTCCCGAGGACAGGAACAAAATGGATTTGGTCAAAGAGTGGTAAATCATATGAAGTATCGCCGCGAAAGTCCCCGCTCCGCCGAACCCGAAACCGAGCGTTGCTATTCCCATATGCTCGATACTCGAATAAGCAAGCAGCCTCTTATAGTTCTTCTGGGTAAGGATTATGAAAGACGCCACAACTATGGATAGCGCCCCGAAAAATATCAAAAGCTCGCGCGAAAAAGATTGCCCCACTGCCGCGTCAACAACCACTTTGAAGCGAAGTATCGCCAATAAAGCGACGTTAAGGAGAACTCCCGAGAGAAGGCTACTGACAGGAACCGGCGCTTTGCCGTGAGCGTCGGGAAGCCAGGTATGCATCGGCACCAAACCGACTTTGGTCCCGTAGCCGATGATTATGAAAATAAAAGCCATTTTTGCTATGAAGGGATCCATCCCGGAAGCGCCGGCCAAAAGCGTGTGCCAACTCACCAGCCCGGCTCCCGCCTTCGACGCGGGGTACATAAGAAGCAGCGTGCCAAAGAAACCGAGCAGAAGCCCGACTGAATTTATGACGAGATATTTCCAGGCAGCTTCCATCGCGGACGGCTTGTTGTAAAAACTGATAAGGAAAGCGGTCGAAAGCGTGGTCGCCTCTATAGAAATCCACATCAGTATCGGGTTGGTCGTCATTATCGCGAAGAACATGGCGAACAGAAACAGATGGAGCAGCGAGAAATATTGCCTGACCCTTCTGAAGCCGATTATTTCTTTAGAAACTTCGGCGCGCAGATAACCGGTCGAATACCACGAAGCGGCTGCTCCAACCGCGGCGACAATCAGCAAAAGTATCGAGCCGAGCGAATCAACGGAAATATAAGGCGTGAAAGAATATGCTCCGTTCTTGGCGACTGACGCGGCGATGTACAAGGCCGAAGCCAGTTCGGCCAAAGAAGCCGAAATTGCCGCAGTGTTCAGCGTTTTTGTGCTCTTTTTTACCGAGACGGAAATTATCGAAGCAAGCAGCGGTATTAAGATGATGAATAATGCCGGCATATTTTTAATCTTCTTTAAGGTTTCTCATAAGTGTCGTGACGTCGAAGGACCCGAATTTCTCGTATATCATTGATGCGAATATGGTGGCTATCACCAGCCAGATGGAAATATCGAAAATTATTCCGAGCTGGAGCGCTGGAGTTTCCTCGAGTCCGGCAAGAAAAGCGAATGAGACAAGTGAATTTTCCAATGAAAGCACGCCTATCATCTGCGATAATATTCCTTTGCGGTTGATTATCAAAAATATCGAAATGAGCATCGACGCCACTGCCAGAAAAAGCGCATCGGCATTTTCTTTGGACAATATCGCGAGCGGCCTGAAAAGCTGCGAATGAGGAAAGGCGGCGAGTGCGGCGAGAGCCACCAGCGTAAGAGGCTCGCTTAAATACGTGCTCGCTGAAAATATCAGCTGGTGCCTTTCTATCAGCTTCCGGAAAAAATATGGCGCCACAATCACCTTTATCACGAACATAAAGCACGCAACCAGTCCCAAAATTATCGAGACTCCGCTCGCTGCCGCTCCGAAAAGAAAAACAGAAACTGCCAGCGACTGAACCATATAGAGCGAAACTACTATGGAACTCTTTTTCGAAAGATGCATGAAAATAGCCGTTGTAAGGATAAAGGCTTCCATTAAGAACAAAATTTGCGCTGAAAATGGGATCATTTTAAAGAATTAGGCTGATTGATATCGCGCTTAATATGAAAGATATGAAAAGAAGGTCCGGCAAGCGGAAAAGCCTGAATTTCGCGATACTCGACTCAAGCACCGCGACAAACAGGGTCAATATTAAAATTTTGGCGGACAAAACTGAAAGTCCGATTACTATGGCCGCGAGCGACGCTCCTGAGGAAATTCCCCACGGGAAGAAAAGATTGGCCGCGAGCGCCATAAATATGAAGAATTTGTTCGCGGCAGCCCATTCCATGAGCGCCAGCCGCTTGCCGGAATATTCCAGTATCATCGCTTCATGGATCATCGTCAGTTCAAGGTGAGTGGCGGGATTGTCAAACGGGAACCGCGCGGTTTCGGCAAGCGCCGCTATTATGAACGCGATGAACGCCAGTATCACGGGCGCCATGAAAACCGGCTGAAGAGACGAAACGGAACTTGCTATTGAAAAAAGATTTGTAGATTTTGCCGAAATGGCGAGCGACAGCAAAGAAAATATCAGTCCGCCTTCCGTAAGCGCCGCAACCGTCATTTCCCTGCTGGAACCGAAGCCGCCGAAAGCGCTCCCGGCATCCATTCCGGACAAAGCCAGAAAGAACGCGCCAAGCGCCACAAGATACACGACAACCAAAAAGTCTCCCGTGAAGCTGTTTTGCAGCGCCGACGAAAAAAGCGGCACGCAAAGCCCGAGCGCGATAGTCACTGAAAAAACGGCGTACGGGGAAAACCGGAATATCCACGACGCGTCGCTGCTTATGACTTCGTCCTTGCGGAACAATTTCGCCATATCCCTGTAAGGCTGGAATATCCCCGCTCCCTGCCGGTTTTGCATTTTGGCCTTTGCCTTTCTGACTATGCCTATGAACAGCGGCGAAAGAGCCGGAGCCAAAAGAATCTGAATTGTCCAAATGATGATGTTCATATTTTTATATCGCGAGTGAAAGCAAAAGGATTATTAATATCAGGAACATATAGGCAATGTAGGAATTCACATTGCCGCTCTGTATCATTTTGAAATATCCGGAGAATTTCATCGCGGAATTCCGTATCGGCCTGTACAAATAAAAATTGTAAATTCCTTTCATTTCCAGCTTGACGGTTCTCGACTTCGGGAAATATCTCATATCGGCATCATGGTATTCAACGTCTATCTGTTTTGTCGGCCTCAAAATTCCGGAGAATATCGTTATTATCGAGCGCGAAAATCCCGTAGCCGTTATCTCCATTCTCCTGTCCAATTCAGTCCCGCAATCCCAGGTGCGGGCGATTCTTACTTTTCTGCCTGCAGCGAGGAAGTAAACGACTGCGAAAACCGCGGCAACGGATGCGATCAAAATGCCGAAAATAAACGGCATTGAAATCGAAGCGAATCCGTCGTTGAACCTGAGAACATTCACTCCGGATGAAAAAGGAACTTCAACCGAGCGGAAAACATCAAGGCTGCCCGAGATATCCGAAAATATTCCGGTTATTTTCCCAGCGAAAAATCCTACCACCAAGGTAAGTATCGCGAGCAAAGACATTCCCAATCTGGACGCGATATCCGTTTCTTTTGCGTGCTCCGCTTCTTCGCTTCTCGGCCTCCCCAAAAATGTCGCGCCGAACGCCTTGACGAAACAAGCCGCGGCAAGCCCTCCGGTAAAAGCAAGCGAACCTGCGGCCAGAATAAACATCCACTGCATCGACGGATCAAGAGACCTTATTCCGCTGAACAAAGACTGGAATGTCAGCCATTCGCTGAAAAATCCGTTGAACGGAGGAAGCGCCGATATGGCCATCGAGCCGACAAGGAAAAACACGGCTGTTTGCGGCATGCGCTTGATGAGTCCGCCGTACTCTTCCATATTCCTGGTATGAGTTTTTGAAATGACGGAGCCGGCGCCGAGGAAAAGAAGCGCTTTGAAAATAGCGTGGTTAAACGTGTGAAAAAGCGCAGCCACCAAACCAATCATCGCAAGCGATTTGAATCCGAGGGAAAGGAAAAGAAGCGAGCTGCCAAGACCGAGAAGGATTATTCCGATGTTCTCTATGCTGTGATAAGCAAGAAGTTTTTTTATGTCGTGTTCCGTAAGCGCGTACAAAACTCCCAAGAGCGACGAAACGGCGCCTACTGCAAGCACCAGCGCTCCCCACCACGGCTGCGTTCCGGGCATTATGTCCATGAATATTCTTATCATCATATAAATGCCCGTCTTTATCATTACGCCGGACATAAGAGCCGAAACATGCGACGGCGCCGCGGGATGCGCGCTGGGCAGCCATATGTGAAACGGTATAATGCCCGCCTTCGTGCCAAAACCTATCAGGGCTAAGATAAAAATTATATTTTTGGTAAGCGGAGCAATGCTGCCGGCATTATGCTTCATAACCATGAAATCAAAAGAGCCGGTTGCCGAGTAGAGCAGGAGGAAAGCGAGGGCTATAAAAGCGGTTCCCGCGTGAGTCATTATGAAATAGAGCGAACCGGCTTTGATGTTCTCCTTTTCCTTGTTCTCGTAGATGACGAGGAAATAGGACGCTAGAGACATTATCTCCCAAACTATAAGGAAAAATATCGCATTGCTTGAGCTGACGACCGCGAGCATTCCGGCAATGAACGCGTTATAAAAAAATCCCAGCGAGCCGAGATTGTATTTTTTATAAAAATGCTTCGCATAGCCCATACCGTAAATTGAAGCAATTAACGCTATAAGCGATATCGTAAAAATAAAAAACGCGGACAATTTGTCCACGTTGAAAGAAAAAGAAAGCAAAGGCAATGAAGATGCGGCGGTGAAAGAAAAAGACGAGTTGTAAAAAATAACAGCCGAGGAAGAAACGAGTCCGGAGACCGCTCCGGCAATTGCCAAAAGATTCCCCCACCAGTTTGCCGCGTTATCGTTCTTCCTCAAAAGCAAAGAGCCGAAAGCTCCGGCTGCGAACAGCGAAAGGGAAACAAAAAAAGCGTTTTGAGATAAAACGGCGGTGAACATTTTTATCCGCGGTATTTTTTATTTGAATCGACTGCTTCTAGGATTTTCAGCAAATGGCCGAGGATTACCTTAGGGCTGGGCGGGTCTCCGGGAATCTTGAAATCCACCGGTATAACTTTATCCACGCCATCCGAAACGGCGTATGAACCCTTGAAAATTCCTCCGTCAATTGCATCGTCTCCGACGGCAACCACGATTTTCGGTTCCGGAGTCGCTTCATAAGTTTTTATCAGCGCTTCTTTCATATTGCGCGATACGGCTCCCGTAACCATAAGCATATCGGCGTGCCTGGGCGAAGCCACGAAGCGTATCCCGAAACGCTCGACATCGTAAAACGAATTGCTTAACGCGGTTAATTCCTGTTCGCAGGCGTTCGTCGAACCGGAATCGACTTCCCTTATTGAGAGCGACCTGCCGAACATTTTGGCGGTCTTTTCGCCTAATTTTTTTCCTATTATCTCGAGCTCGGAGTCTCCCGTAAATTCTCCCGCCGGGATGACCGTCCTGGGGGTGAATAATATTTTTAAGAGAAGTTTGAACATTTTAACTCCGGATAATTTAAGGAATAACGCTTCTTATAATAAGAAATAAATTTTATTTTCTCAAATTGTTCTTGAGTATCCTCTTTCTTATTCGGATGCTCTTCGGGGTAACCTCGACAAGCTCGTCGTCGCCGATGTATTCAAGGCACTGTTCAAGCGTCATTTCTCTCGGCGGAATCAGGTCATCGGTGACCGCGTCGGTTTTGGCGCGGAAGTTCGTAAGCTGCTTCTGGCGGCAGACATTGAGAACCAAGTCATTGGCTTTGGCGTTCTGCCCGACGACCTGGCCTTCGTAAACATTGACGCCCGGTCCGACGAACATCACTCCTCTTTCCTGCGCCATCAAAAGCGCGTAAGCGGTGGTTGCGCCGGTTTCGCTGACAATCAAAGAGCCGTGCGGATTATTCTCAAACTCGCCGAATTTCGGGAAATATCCGGCGAAAAGCGAATTTATTATTCCAAAACCTTTAGTCTCGAGCATAAGCTCGTTCCTGAAACCGATAAGCCCTCTGGTGGGTATGAAAAAGTGGAATGATACGGTTCCATTTTCGACGCTCATATTTTTGAGTTCGCCTTTCCTGATGCTCATCTTTTGGATAATCGCGCCGGAATATTGTTCCGGAGCTTCAATCCAGACGTCCTCCGCCGGTTCCATGGTCTTTCCGTTTTCTTCCACCATAACGACTTCCGGCCTCGATGCTTGTAGCTCATATCCTTCGCGCCTCATTTTTTCTATCAGAATGCCGAGGTGAAGTTCTCCGCGCCCGCTGACAATGAATTCGTCGGACGACTTGCCCGGCTCGACGCGCAAAGCGACGTCGTTGTCGATTTCTTTTTCAAGGCGCTCTTTGAGATTTCTTGAGGTGCAGTACTTTCCTTCCTGTCCCGCGAAAGGAGAATTGTTGGTGCTGAAAATCATTTTGACCGTGGGTTTTTCTATCTTGATGGACGGAAGAGCCACGGGATTTTCCGCGCTGGCGATGGTATCGCCTATGTTGATGCCTTCGATCCCCGCCACGACCGCGATATCCCCGGCTTTAAGCTCGGCAACTTCGGCTTTTCCCAAACCGCTGAATTCCATAAGCGAAGTTATTTTATGCGTTGTCGTTTTTCCTTCGTGCGTTATTCTCGCGATCTGCTCGCCATTCTTGATGACGCCGTTGTGAATCCTGCCGATTCCAATCTTCCCTTTGTAATTGTCATAACTGATGGAAACTATCATCATTTGGAGCGGGTCGTTGACGTTTGATACCGGTGCGGGAATGTATTCGATTATTTTTTCAAACAAAGGCTGGATGTCTTTCATCGCATTAAGATCGGGTTCGTGTCCGGCTTTTCCGAGTTTGCCCGAAGCGTAAATTATCGGAAAGTTAAGCTGCTCGTTATTAGCGCCGAGTTCCATAAAAAGCTCTATGACTTTTTCAATGACATAGTTTATGCGGGCATTCGGCTTGTCTATCTTGTTTATGACAACGATTATTTTAAGTCCGTTCAAAAGAGCGTTCTTGAGAACGAAGCGGGTCTGAGGCATCGTGCCTTCCTGCGCGTCTATCAAAAGAAGAGCTCCGTCGGCCATGTTCAAAACGCGCTCGACTTCTCCTCCGAAATCAGCGTGGCCGGGCGTGTCTATTATGTTTATCTTGACGCCTTTGTGGACTACCGAAGCATTTTTTGAAAAAATAGTAATCCCGCGCTCGCGTTCGAGCTCGTTCGAGTCCATTATCATTTCGCCTTGTCCGGCTTTGCCGATGTCGGTTTCCGATTGTTTCAAAAGCGAATCAACCAGGGTCGTCTTGCCGTGGTCGACGTGGGCTATGATGGCTATGTTGCGTATGCTTTCCATAGGATTAAAAAAAGAGCCGAGGCGGCTCAAGTGAATCGCGAAACAATTATAAAACAAGAAAGTAATTAAGGCAAGTGTAGTTACAAAAAAAATGGCCGGGCATTGCGCTCCGGCCGATTGGGCTGATCCAGTTCCGCTCCTAGATCTTCTTGTATTTGTTGATGATGCGGACCGAGGACTTTGCATCGGGCGTATCCTCGATAATCTTGACCACGAGCGAAACCCGATTGCCTTCGTTCAAAGCTCCCCAGTAGGTGCCCGCGATTTCTTCTATGCCGCCTTCTAGCGGCATAAGAAGCGGTTCGCCCCTGAACGCCGGCAACGGGTTGCCGTCGCCAGAGTAAGTCGTCAGACAGAAACCGAAGCCCGGCGCAATACTTTGGTATTCATACATCGCATGGTCGCTGCGGCCATCAAAAACGGACTTGCGTATGATTGACATTTGGATGAACGATCCAAATCTGCCAATTGAAGTGAGCGCAGTGATACGTGGCGTATAGTTCGGTTCGTCTGGCTCGTGCGACCACCTACTCAGAGCGCAATTGAGATAGGGTGGGCCACCGAGACTTTCGACAACGCCGTCGGTTTGAGCGCCGTTGCTCACCACATAGTGCTTGTGCACCAGAGAAAACTCCTGCATTGCGTTGTAGATGATCAGCGACGGATCATTGACCTTTGCAGGATCGGCAGCTTCAGTGAAAACCCGCCCTTTATCCGAACTGAAAACCCGGTTCCTGCTGTTTTCACTGCGCCCCATGATCCAGTACACTTGGACCAGCTTCTTTCCTGACTTTTCCCTGCCGACGATTAGTCCGCGGCCTGGGTAAGGGTTGTCGACTAGGCGCGACAAATTAATCTTCGCCACAAAATCCGGATCCATAAGTGCTCCCATATTGATTGGTAATGCAGAATATCGGACGAACGCTGTCCGACGCTCGCACTTTCCGGTGAAAATGCTGGCGGTAGTATATGCCTAGAAGAGATAAGAAAACAAGTAAATTGTGCCGATTAAATTCTGACAAAATCGATTTTTAATGGCTTTATCAAGGCTTATCTGCTATGATGCCTTTATGACGGAAACTAAAAAGACATTTTACGGCCTGGGAATAGCTCCCGGCATCCTTGAAATACTGACAAAGCTCAAATATACATCCCCTACTCCCATTCAGGAGCAGTCGATTCCGGTCGCCATTGAAGGCAAGGATTTGATGGGGATCGCCCAAACCGGAACCGGAAAGACTCTTGCCTTCGGAGTTCCTCTTATACAGCACGTTCTTCATGAAAAAGGCCCCGGACTCGTGATAGCGCCGACGCGCGAACTCGCTTTGCAGATAGATGAAACTCTCCGCAAAGTCGGAATGCCTCTCGGTTTGAAAACAGCCGTTCTTATCGGCGGCGAACCTGTTTTCAAACAAATAAAAGAAATAAGAAAAAATCCGCAAATCATTATCGGCACGCCTGGAAGAATAATCGACCATATGGAACAAAAGACCATATCTCTCAAAAATGTGAGCGTCCTTGTGCTCGACGAAGCCGACAGAATGCTCGATATGGGATTCGCTCCGCAGCTGAAAAAAATACTTCCGACATTGCCCCGCGAACGCCAGACGATGCTTTTTTCGGCGACTATGCCGGCGGAAATTGTCGGTATCGCTAAAGCCTACCTTAAGCTTCCTATAACGGTTGAGATTGCCCGTTCCGGCACAACCGCCAAAGATGTCACGCAGGAATTGTTTTTCGTTCCGCAAGAAAAGAAACCCTTGCTTCTCGAAAAAATTCTTCAGCAGTATAAAGGTTCTGTTCTGGTATTTTCGCGCACCAAGCACGGCGCCAAAAAAATATCCGGATTGCTGCGCGCTCTCGGACATGAGTCCGCCGAAATACACGGCAACCGTTCTTTAGGCCAAAGAAAAGACGCGCTTGAAGGATTCAAGACGGGAAAATACCGCGTTCTCGTGGCAACCGACATCGCCGCGCGCGGAATCGACGTCAATAACATTGAACTCGTGCTTAATTACGATTTGCCGCAGAACGCCGAAGACTATGTCCACCGCATCGGACGCACCGCCCGCGCCGGAGCCGGCGGACACGCCATTTCTTTCGCGCGCCCGAACGAAGCATCGGAAATACGCACCATTGAACGGCTTATCAGAAAGACATTGCCTGTTTCAAGGATTCCCGATCTTCCGCCGCCGCTTACTTTCAAATATAAACTGGAAACCGAACCCCGCCGTCCGGGAAGATTCGCTCCCCGCGGACCGAGAAGGCCATTCAATCCGCGCGGCCGCAGCGCTCCGAGATTCGGAGAAAAACGCCCCTCATCAAAATTCTCCAGAGAAAGGAGATAAGATATTCTATCTAGAATTATTTATCGCTGCCCTTGTCAAAATTCCGCAATAGCCGGTCGCCGGCAATCCGGCTGATTTTTGAAAATTAATTAAAGCTTTTTTTGTAAGCGGGCCGAAATATCCCGCACTTACTCCTGCCGGTATTTTCAGGAAATTTTTGCTTTGAAGGAACTCCTGTAAAATAATCACGTCGCTGCCCGAAGTTCCCGTGCCTAAATTTGTTTTTAAATAATATTTTGAGGGAATCGAAGAGCTCGCCGCAGCAGAAGACGAACTCGCGGCAACGGGAGCCGTATTCACGCATGCGCTATTCGCATCGTCCCATATGTAATCTTGTTTCAACAAGCAGGCTTGTTTCTGAATTTTAAGCTGGTCGTTTAAGGTAGTACTCGTGTTCTGCAAAATGGTTTGATAATAATTTCTAATGCAGCTGCCATAGGTTTGCTGGCTAATCTGATAATCCTGTATCTGCTGCTCGCAAATTTGAATCTGCCTTTGAAGCGAAGGGAATGAACATCCCGTGTAATACTGCACCGGCATATCGTTGAGCAAATCGCATTCTTTCGTGTATTTATCCAATTTGCTTTTAAGGCCCTGCAATTGAAACGAACTTGTGCAGCCCGTGGCAACCGGGGATGTGCAGCCGGTAGCGGCATCACTGGAACACTCTCCGGCGCTGGAATACAAAACAGAGCTGGTTGAATTATCGTAGCACTGCGCGTATCCGGAGAATGCGGGGCCGGCAAGACAATTAACTCCGCCATGCCCTTCACAAACTCCGGAAGCTGCTTCGGAACCGTGGAAACCGGCTAAAAGTGCAGATGCTGCGATTAAAATTATGAATGCTATTTTTTTCATCCCGTTAGAGACAGAATGCGCCCAATGGACGCATTCGTAATGTCACAGATTAAACTTTATTTTCACGACTTTAGATAATTGTTCCATAAATATTATTTCTAAACCTGATTGTCTCTAACGGGATTCATAAATCCGATTGCCCCCGGCATAAATTAGAGCGACTCGAGATCCAATGTTTGGCCTATCTTTATCTGCTTAACGAATTCGGGGACGTGGCTCACTAGTATCATAGTGCCTTCATAATTGTCCAAAGCTTTCGCAATCACCGGTATATGCCTGAAGTTGATGTGGTTGGTCGGTTCGTCAAGAATCAAAAGCCCGGGCCGCTCAAGCACGAGCTTGGCGAATGCCACCAGCCCTTTCTGCCCTTCGGAAAGAGAGCCAACTTTGGTTTTTAAAATTTCGGCGTCGAGAAGGAATCCCGCCGCACACGAACGGAGTTCTTGTTCCGTTCCTCCGCGCCCGTGGTGAGCGGCGTCGAACCAAATCGCTTCGGCAAGCGTTTCATAAACGGTTTTATTGAAATCGAGAGTGGAAAAATCCTGGCGGTAATAGCCAATCCTTACTCCTGGAGTGATATGTTCTCCCGTAGCGTGCCCGCTGGCAAGCTTCTCGAGAAGCGTCGTTTTGCCGATGCCGTTAGGTCCGGACAAAAGCAGTCGTTCTTTTTTCTTGAGCGCTATGTCTACTTTCTTCTTCGCCGGTTTATGGTCTTTAATCACTGAAACTGATTTCAATTCCAAAATGCGCCCGCTCAAATCTTCCTGGCACGGGATTCTGAAATCCCTTATTGCCCTGTCTTCCCGGCGCTCTTCGACTTTCTCCTCCTCGAGATCATCAATTTTCTCTCTCATTTTTCTAGCCACGTCGCGGAGATGCCCTCCTTTTTGAGCGAAAAAATTAGCCTGTTCTTTCCTATGCTCGATATCCCTCTCAAGGCGGACATTCTTCATGCGTTCCCTTTCCAACCTGTTTTTTATTTCCGAAACAACGTCGAAATAATTGCCGGTGTATTGTTCTATTTTCTTCGTGAAAATATCAAGATAAAGAACGCCTTCCGTGAAAGAGTTAAGAAAATCGGCATCGTGTGAAATTACAACGCAGGTTTTTTTATAATCCTTCAAAAATTGCGAAAGATGGGCTATCCCCGCTTTGTCGAGATTGTTCGTCGGTTCATCCAGAAGAAGTATGTCCGGGTCCTGGATTATGGCCTGCGCCAAAAGAAGCCGCGCCTGCTGGCCTCCGGAAAAAGTCTTTAGCTCTCTGTCCAGGGGCGCCTTAAGATTAACCGTCTCGAGAACTTTTCCTATTCTCGGTTCGATATCATAAACTTTTTTGGAAAACGCTTTTTCGAAAAATTCTCTAACGGTAAGAGCCATTTGGTCGCGCCTTATTATCTGCCGCGCGTTGGCGATGGTAAGCCCGTTGGCCACTACCACGCTGCCTCCCGCCGGTTTAAGCTCTCCCGATATCAACTGGAAAATGGTGCTCTTGCCGGCACCATTCTGCCCCATAAGGGTTATTTTCGAGCCGCGTCTCACGGAAAAATCGGCCTCGTCGAGGATAGGTTTCTTGCCGTATTCGAATGATACCCGATTGAAACGGATGATAACTTCGCCTGATACCATATTATTTTTCCGCCTTGATGGCGTTCAGTATTTTTTCAACTTTTTTAATGCTCTCGTCGTCTATTATCGAAATCGCGATTGCCTTCGGGTCTATCTTTTTTAAAGCCGCCAGTTTTTTCTTAATCTCTTTTTCAGAAATAAGGTCGCTTTTCGACAAAAAAACGTGCTCCGGTTTTTTAAGAAGCTCTTTGCTGTACAAACCAAGTTCTTTTCTTATTGTTTTATAATCTTTTGCCGGGTCCTCGGATTCCGATGAAACGAGATGAAACAGGATTTTCGTGCGTTCAATGTGCCGCAAAAATTTTATGCCAAGCCCTTTTCCCGCGGAAGAGCCTTCTATCAGTCCGGGAATGTCGGCGAGAATGAGTTCGTAATACGCGCCGAGATTCGGCTCAAGCGTGGTGAAAGGATAATTTCCTATCTTGCTCTGGGCTTTGGTAAGTTGGTTGAGCAGGCTCGATTTGCCCGCGTTCGGAAATCCGATGAAACCGACATCGGCTATAAGCTTAAGCTCAAGCCGCAAATCGAAAGCTTCTCCGGAAGTGCCCGGTTCCGATTCTTTCGGCGAAGTGTTAATGGACGAACGGAAATGGAAATTTCCCCTTCCGCCTTTGCCGCCTTTGGCGAGCAAAACTCGCTCCCCTGTTTTCTCAATTGAAATGTCGACTTCGCTCGTCAGATTATGAATAACCGTTCCTACCGGAACTTTTAGAATGAGGTCTTTGCCGTCGTGCCCGTCGCGGAACTGGCTTCTGCCCTCCTGGCCGTTCTCGGCGTCGAATTCTTTTTTAAAGCGGAACTGGTTCAGCGCGCTCAAATCGGAAACTCCCTCGCAATAAACGCTGCCGCCGTTTCCACCCGAAGCGCCAGCCGGGCCAAGGCTCATCATATTCTTGTTGAAAGCCACGGCTCCATGCCCGCCGTGTCCCGCCGATATTTTTATTTTTACGTCGTCGATAAGCATTGTGGTTTATTTATTATAGTACTTCATTATTACCGAAGGCCTTGAGCGAGTGAAACGAGTCAAAGGGATAACGGAAATCCGCTTGAAGCGGATGAAGCATACTTTCGAGATGGTGTCCGGTAGAACCAAAAAAAATGATGCGATTTACAGAGCGCCGATGTGCGAAGGAAGCCAATCCATTACCCTTTTGCGGTGCCTGTCGATTGACCACTCGTCGCCGTTTCTGAAAAGTATGGGGTGTAATTCCTGAAACTGCCTCAATATCTGTATCGATACGTGAGGAAAACCGGACGGAACGCTTTTGTTGTATGTTTCCATAAAAACCGCGAGTGTTGTTCCGAATTGATTGAATTCCAGGTCGTTGTTTTTTCTTCTCTTTCCTATTGCCATGGCCTTAATAATACCGAAAATACGGCATAAAAGCAAGTATTTTGGATAAAATAAAAAATGGCTGCCTGGTTAAAGTGCAGCCATTCAGGGGCTTTCGAAAATCATATTTTGTTCGCAGCTCTTTCGGCTACTTTGCCGCCGCAGCCATTTTGACCGGCGCCGTGCTTTTCTGGGCAGCATCCCAGTCCGGATACAGGCCGATAAGCTCGTATTCGACTGTACCTGCCGGCGTACCCACTTCCTTGGCATCACCGAGTGTCATCCCGATCAGTTTCGTGACCAGGGGATTGTCATAAGACACGCGGTTCTGGCGCAAATCAGTTTCATCGGAGCCGACGATCTCCCACACCAGTTTCATTTTTTCCCTGCCCTTGCGGCGCATGAAACATGCGATGGAACCCAGTCGTACTTCTTTGATGTTCCGCGCCGTTGTGGTATAGACTTCGGCCGCAGAAATGGTCTGTCGAATCCTGGCTACCTTGTTGACCAGGTCCCCTTCTTGTACTGCCAGTTGGTCGAGGTAAAGGCCGTTCTGGCTTGCGCAGGTGCTAACCTCACAGGCCAAAGCTCTCTCCTCTCGCAACTCGGAAAGGCTTGCATTGGCTTCCGCGAGTTCCTGCTGAAGCCGCGACAAGTGTCCAACACTCACGTAAACTTTCATTTTTTCTAGCTCCTTTTTTCCAAGATTTAACTGCGGAGGCCGCTGCGATTTTCAATTGAAAGCAGCTGTTTTTAACCTAATCAAAATTATCCAACTTAGTCAATTAACAGCTGTGTCTTTCCGCGGGCATACAAATCTCATTTTTGCTACCATTCAGATATGAGAATAATCGGACACTTGGATATGGACGCCTTCTTCGCGGCAGTCGAGGAAAGAGACAATCCCCGCCTTCAGGGTAGGCCTATAGTCGTCGGCGCCGACCCGAAAGGAGGAGCCGGCCGCGGAGTCGTATCAACCGCTAATTACAAAGCGCGCGAATACGGAATTCGTTCCGCCCTCCCCATCTCAACGGCCTGGAGATATTCTGAAGCCGCCAAACGGAAGGGACTTCCGCCTGCGGCATTTCTTGATGTGAACATGAAGCATTACGGCGAAGTGTCGGCGCGAATTATGGCGATACTGAGGCAGCATTCTCGGCTCGTGGAAGAAGCAAGTATCGACGAAGCCTATTTCGACTTATCGTTCGCCGGGTCTTACGAAAAAGCCGAAACATTGTCCATAAAAATTAAAAAAGATATTAAAACGCAGGAACACCTTACCGCGTCCATCGGCATCGGCCCAAACAAGCTCATTGCCAAAATCGCTTCCGACCGGCAAAAGCCGGACGGGCTTACCATTGTGCCCGCCGATGTCGCGGAGAAATTTTTGGAACCGCTTTCAATAAGGACGATTCCCGGAGTCGGCCCTAAAACAGAAGAGCGATTCAGGCTTATCGGCGTACGCACGGTAAAAGATGCCAAAAAGATTTCCAAAAGCGACTTGGAAGAAATGCTTGGCAAATGGGGTCTTGAGCTTTATGGCAAGCTGCGCGCTAATGACGATTCGCCCATAGCGGAGGAAGAATGGGTTCCCAAATCCGTAGGCGAACAGGAAACATTCGAAACGGACACCGATAATCCGAATTTCTTGCGCGAACGCCTGAAGTCCCTTTCATATGAAGTTTATAAAAGATTTCTCAAGGCGGGATTCAAAAGTTTCCGCTCTGTTACCGTGACGGTACGCTTTGCCGATTTCGACACAAAAACCCGCTCAGGCACGCTAAAAACCAAAACCAAAGGCAGTCAGGCTCTTTACTTTGAGGCGCTGCGGCTTTTTATGCCGTTTTTGGACAGGCGCGAAAATCCCAAAAAAAAGAAAATCCGGCTCATCGGAGTCAGAATGGAAAAACTGGAGTGAAAAATTTTATTGGTTTCTCTCCTCTCTTTTTGTCTTTAAAAATTCTGTTGCTTTTTGAAAAAATTCTTGTACTTTCCGGTTGTCCTTGTCGCGTTTTATATTTTCAAGATTATTGTTAAACATCTTTATCATTTCATTGTATTGAGCGACTCTCCGGGAGTCGCTCCTGTCCATGATATAATCGTAGTAAGCTTTTGCCTCCCCTTTCCCGGTACGCCTATAGGCAACTTCGCGCACATACTCCTCATACGCCTGAATAGGCTGAATAGTTTCGAATTGCCCCGCCATTGCAGAGAACGCCGCGGGCGCCAAACTGTTGATTACATCGTCATCAAGAAAATAATCCCTAAAAGACACGTCCAATATTTCCTTGTCGCTGGAGCTTATTTCTCCTTTTTCTTCGCGCGATTGTTCGCCTGGTTTCGGCTCTTTCATGGTAAAATTTTACTTCCCAATGATAAAAATTAAAAGTCATTTATGGTATGCGAGTATGGTATAATACCAAATACAAAAAAAGAAAAGGTCGTTAAAAATAAAAATTAAAAAATTATGAACCGTATCAAATTCTTAGGAATTTTCGCGATCGCGGGATTAATTGCCCTGAATGCCTCTCAGTTTTACCGCGCGAACGCGGAACAGGAAGGCAGCGCCGTCGGCGCTTCGGTATCAGCGTCTGCCCAGGGGCTTAGCAATGCCGGAGGAGAATCTGAAAATTCCGGAACAACTCTCGGCAGCTCGCAGGAAAGCAGCGGCAGCAGCAGTGAAGGGCAAAATTCCCAAAGCGGAGGCACGTCGCTCTCGATTAGCGCGTCAAACCGGGTAGTTATCAATGGCTCTTCATTGGTTTCCAATTCCGGGCAATCAATGACCGTAAAGATATTTGGCCTGAATTTTAACCTTTTGATAACTTCTGCCACTGCCGTAATTGGCACGGCGCAAACATCAGCTACGTCGACTCCATCGGTTTCCGATATGAAAACCGGAGATGTCATAGATATAACCGGACAAGTTGACGCAACATCCGGAAATATCACGGTATCCCAGATCAGAGACGAAACAATGCAGCAGCAGAATGTCCAGAACATACAGCAGCAAATACAAGCGCTGCTAGACCAGCTGCACAAGCTTCAGGCTCAACTGAACACGCAATCAGTGGGACAATAAAATAATGTTCCCGTAAACAAAAAAGCGGACTCGTCCGCTTTTTTGTTCGTCCATTTAAATAGTCGGTGCATGCAAAAATCTAGGCCAGAAAAACGCGGCAATTAAAGCAATGCAAACGACAATAAGCGCAACGACAATATATTTTTTAATCTTTTGTTTCATGAAATCGGTATTTATTTCTGGTTTCCAATCAAGTATAGCTTTTTTTCCCGCGGCCAGCTTTTTATTTCGATTTCCCGTTTAAGCGCCCCGCCGAGCGTCTTGAATTTTTCGGAATACAGCAATTTTACCGGCCGGCGCGCCTTCGTATAACGAGCCCCGTATTTCGAACCGTTGTGCCGCTCTACTCTCTTTTTAAGGTCATTCGTGTACCCGGTGTAAAGCGTTTTGTCGGAGCATTCGAGGATATATGTGAAATACGTCATACATATATTATATAATAAGACCGTGATAAAAAATCATAAAAAAACATGGCTCGCCGCGGGGCTTGTAGTAATAGCGATAATCGCCGTTTTTGCCATATCCCAAATTTACACGCTACGAAAAGCCCACAGCACTTTCGAAAATTATTACGCTTTCCGGGGATGCGTCCAGCTTCTTGCCAGAACCGACACTTACGGAATGTGCAGGCTGGCATCCGGCGAAGTTCTTAAAATTGTTGAATTCCGCGGGAAATGGTATTTGGACGGCGACTTGCCTTTCTGCGTATCCAGCTTTTGTTTTTAAGCGGCTGATGAACTAAATGCGGTTTGACGGCGCCGTTTTGAATACGGGCCTATTCGGATTTTTGCTCGTCTTTTTCTCCGGATGATTTGCTTTCTCCCCAGATGAACCTGCCCAGATTCAATTTTTCGGGCAGGCGGTTCAGGTACGGTATGTAAGGAAAGAGAATGAATAGGAGAATGACGAGGCCGAGTATTTCCCCTGCGTCGCGGTCGCCGTAAGGATTGTTAAGAAGATTGAATGCCGTGTTGACCAGGCCGAGCGGCGCGAGCCACCAGGAACCCGGCGGGAGTTTCAGCAGGCTTCCCGTTTCGTCTTTTGTCATCCCCCATTGCGCGGTGTTCATATTAAGCGACGTTGCTTTATCCTCAAGCGCGCCGGTGTCATTGAGAAAACGCAGCGTATAGGTGCTGTTCGCGCTCGGATTTTCCTGATTCAGCAGTGATTCGTACAAGCCGCTTTTTGCCGCGGGCATAAGCGTATTGAGAATAGCGACAACCGGATTCGTTGTCCCCGTAAAAGCGCTCGTATCGGTCGCGTTGAAATACATTCTTGCTTCTTTGATATCGGCCTGCTGAACGCCAGCCGGCTCTTTTGAAAATTCAGCCCATGCATCGCTGCCGCTGCCGTTCGCCATATATTGTTCGTACGGCACCGCTATGAATACCTGGCGGGTGTCGAAATTATACGGGTCAATGGAATCGAAATATGTCGCCGTGCCGGAAGTGCGGTCGAATTCGCTTAGAAGCGTCGTCGCGACCAGTTTCGGGTCATGCCCGGCCACGTCGGAAATGCGCACGGCTGGCACGTACGGAGAATGGAAAAAAAGCGCGAGCGTAAGAATAATCGCGGCAAGCACGCCGCCGCGTATGAAAAGTATCCGGTGGTCGGCGTCAACCATTTTATACTTGATGTCTTCGCGGTAGGGTTTCGATATGCCATAAGTGTGTTCAAGAATGTAATGGCCGAGAAACAGCATAAGTATCGCGAGCGGAATAATTGCCACGTGAATCGCGAAACTCTGCGTGTAATTCAAAGGATTGAGCCAATATCCGAGATATGCTCCGTTCCAGAAATCGGCGCCGGACACCGCGCGATACTGCGACGAAAAATCTCCGCGCAAACCGTAGCCGAATTCGGTCTGGATAAGCACCAGGAAAAAAATAGTCGCTCCGAAAACCCACACCATCCTGCGAGGAGCGCGGAAACCGCTGGTTGCCAGCGCGACAAGCACGTGGAGCACAAGTATCGCGATGAAAGCCTGAACCGACCACAAATGCACGCTGCGGACATAAATGCCCAATGCGCTGTGAAGCCACCAGTTCTGCCCCATGAACGCCAGAATGATGCCTGTCAGAACAAGCATCGTCAGGCATGTTAGCGCCAGAAAACCCAGCGAAAAAAATATTTTGTTGCCGTAAGACGGCAGCCGATGCATGAATATTTTGTCCCGAAGCGTCTTGAACGCGTTGGTTCGCTTGGAATATTTCTGGGGTTCCCGTTCTTTATCCATGGCCATGCTATATCGCGATTCGGTTAATTAAAAATATAAAGTGACGCGAAAAGAGTGATGCCCGATAATATCGACACGCCCCAGGCTATGGCGAACGCGATAGTCAGCCGCCGGTGAAGAAGGAAATAATTTACGCCGCGCGCGTAGGAGCGTATCGCCGCCAAAAAGAAAATAACCAGTGAAACGAACATAATCAGCGAAAACGTGCCGTGGAATATGGCCAAAGCGGTTTCATAAGGGTTATAAGCGGCGGCTCCCTGTTCGCCAAGCTCCCTCGAAAGCATATAGGAAACGTTAAACAGCGCTTCGTACGAGATAACAGCGATGGCGAAATAGCGCATCAAAATCCCGGTGCGATACGCCTTCCAGATAATGAAATATACCGATGCCGTGACAAGAATTTCCGTCGACAGAGTAACAATGCTCCATGCGGGAATATGCATGGCTTAATTATAATATAAAACGGCATCGCCGCCAGCGTGCCGCATAGGGGCATTTTCCCCGCTTTTCGCCTCTCCCCGCAGCAATGATATAATGTAACCGGATAATCGGACTATTATGAAACATATGAAGCACACTGCGGCACTGATAATTATTTTTCTTGTCCTCGCGGCATGCGGAGCGTTGCTCTTATGGTTTTCATATTCCGGCGTTGTTCCCGTTGCCACGCCATCAAGCAGTACCGGCACACCGACCGTGCATCCGAAACTCGCGGAAGATTTGTATCCCCTATACGATCAGGCCGGCTGGAACGCCGTCGAGGCGGAACAGTTCATCATCGGCACCACTACTTATTCAGGCGCGAGCATAACTTCGATTCCTACAAAGGGAACCGCAGACCCGGGAAGTATCTTTACTCCTTTTGAACGGCACTACGACCAAAAACTAAAAGCACTTGGCTGGACGGTTGCGAACGATCTTGCCGCGGGCGGCCACGTGGGCGGACAAACCGGATACCGCAAGGGAAACGCGGTTATTCTGGTGCGTTTCCACATTTTATACCATACCGTAACCGACACGGCCCCGTCTGAATGTCCGTGCGACGTAACCTTATCGCTTTTCTCTACGGAGTAAAACGCGAAGTTTGAATCTATTTTTTATCACGCAAATCTATCTCGATTTTCTTATCAATATAATTTCCGTTTATTCGCTCGTCGGTGTTAATCCAAAACTTTTCGGGAACGAATTTATACATTCGGCGCGGATAATCTCCTAAAAATTCTTCCACTTTTCTCGGCGCTTGTTTTTTGCGCCCATAGTGATATTTAAAAGCGTTTTCAATATCCTGCGGCTGGCTTAACTCATAAGCCCTGCCTTCCATATATACGCCAATTCCTTGCCCCGCTACGATAGTCGAATCGTAAATTACCGCGAACACTTTGGGATTCGCCATGATGTTTTTCGAATGCGTATTTTCTTTCCAGGACGCCCAATAAAAGTTGTAATCCTCGTCGTAAGACGTATAGACCGGAGAATTCCAAGACCGGCCATCTTCGGTAACGGTAGCCAAAGTTATATACAAAATTTTTTCTATTATTGCTTTTGCCTGGCTTGTAAGTTCTGTTGGCATGTTTCAATTATATTATATGTGGAAGGGGTATATAAATGGCAAAGTCGTTCGGATTGGGATTCGGATTCGCGTCATTCAGCACACCTATACAGAACGTATTCAAAGGATTTTCTGGCAAGGTTATCGTTGCCATAAGGCATTCATAACCCCTGGGGACAGGCGGTCGACCGTTCGGAGCGAGGAAGGAAAAGACGACCGCAGCATCTTTGCCCTCGCTGGGGGGAGTAAGAACGAGAGGATTCTTCGAGGGCGAATCATCCTCCAATTGCGAACGCCAATCTCTGATCCTTAGAAAGAATAGGCATTGTGAAATCGGAATTGGGACGTCATAAAATTCAGGCTCGATTTTTCCATTGTCCATTTTCTTCAGCTCCAAAATGCTATCCAGAAACTTATAGGAAAGATCGAGACTAACTGGAGTGGTCGCTTTCAGGGGGACAGGCAGAGTCGTCATGACATCGGAACCCCTATTGAAGCCCATAAACTTGTTTTTGAAAGACAACTTTAACGCCCCTCTACCCTGTGCATCTTTGAAATAGACAAGTGCACCGAGGAATTTATTCCCTATGAGAAGGTGTGATTTTATAGTTCCCTTCTTAGTCATGTTGATGGAGCCATTCATCAAGCTGATTCGGGTCGTCCCAGTTGAGTGAAGCGTAGTCAGGCAGTGTTGTTGTACCTTTTTTGTGGTTATCGGTTTTGATATAAAAATCGATTACCTCTTTTCTATCAATTCCTGATCGAATAATTTTCATGACTATGTAATGGGAATTTCCGTTGCGCTATATCCTTTACTTCTTAACAACGCGATAAAACTATCGATGTGTCCGTAGCCGCAAACCAGTAACGTGCTCATAGCTATTCCGTTGTGCCCAATAATTTTGTTCAGCCAATATTCTTCCCGCTTTTTATCAGACCCCTTAGCATCATCTGTTTCATTTATCAATGCTTCTAACCTCGCGTTTTCTTCCGGAGTATTCAATCTGTTTGGATAAGGTATGTTGTGTGCCTTAGCGATGTCAGATCGAATTTTAATCCCTAATGCCAAACGCTCTGAACGTTCTGGATCAATAAATAGATACTCTACGCCAAGTTCCTTGGCTAAATCCTCGGTATAAGTTCTTCCTGTCAGTGAACTTTCCCTAGCATCGTTGCACCATTCCTCCGTGATCAATTTGATGCTTTTCTCTTTGCAAACTTTTTTGACAAGTTGTTTTAACTTTCCCACTCTGTCTGGAACATTATCCCCGTGAGGGAATTGTTCTAAATAGTGATCAATTTTTATTACATAAATCATTATCTATAATTCAGTAAGCTCTGCGATGGGAACCTTTAAAGTTTTGGCTAACACCTCTATTTTTTTAAGTGAAAGATTTTCTAAGCTGCGCTCAATTTGGCTGTATTCCTCGGTCTGGTACCGAAACTTTACAATCAGTATAAGGATTTCTTGAGGCGATTTCCAGCAACGAATTGACCCATCTCAGTCAGAAGTTAGCGAGTAAATAATTTACATTCGCATCCTTTAATGGTGCAATTTTTAGATAACTCTTTTAAATTTTTTTCCCAATCCACATCTGTTAATTGAGGCGTGTTTATATGTGCCGCTCGGATATGAGCGCAATTCCTACAAACTTTTAATATCTCCTCTTTCAGAATGGGACCCAGTGCCTCGCTGACAGGAACTTTTTCACGATCAGTGTTAACCTCTTCGACAAGAAGTTTCAATACTTGTTCGCCCTCTTGATAAGTTTCTTTCGCCGTCTTTT
>DATKTR010000013.1:0-13588 GCA_035531015.1 Minisyncoccota bacterium
GGCAAAATATTCTCAACGCCGGGCTCTTTCACCATGCTCGCCAGATTTTCGGCAGCCTTCAGGAACATTCCGTTCTCGAACTGCGCAATTTTGTTGTCGAGCGCGCCTCGGAATATTCCGGGGAACGCGAGCACGTTATTCACTTGATTTGGAAAATCCGAACGTCCGGTCGCGACCAAAAAAGCGCCTGCTCTTTTTGCCGCGTCAGGCATTATCTCGGGAATCGGATTGGCCATGGCGAAGATTATCGGTTTCTTGTTCATGGAGCGAACCATTTCTTCGGTCAGTATTCCTCCCCTGCTCACGCCTATGAAAATATCGGCACCGGCAATCGCGTCCGACAAAGTCCCGGAAACATTCCTCGGATTGGTGGTCATGCTCAATTCTTTCTTCTCGCCTGTCAGGTCGTTGCGGTTTTCGCTTAAGGCGCCCTGGCTGTCGCAAACAACAATATCTTCGAATCCGTAAGAAAGCATCATCTTAACGACAGCTGTTCCGGCGGCGCCGGCTCCGCTGACGACTACTTCCGCGGTTTTCTTATCAAGTCCGGCGACTTTAAGCGCGTTTATAAGGCCGGCCAAAACCACGATTGCCGTGCCGTGCTGGTCGTCGTGCATCACCGGTATCGAAAGTTCTTCGCGCAAGCGCCGCTCTATTTCAAAACAGCGCGGCGCGGCAATATCCTCGAGATTTATTCCGCCGAAAACCGGAGCTATTTGCTTAACAGCTTTTATTATTTCTTCGGTATCTTGCGTATCCAGGCAAATCGGAAACGCATCGACGTTGGCAAACCTTTTAAAAAGCGCCGCTTTCCCTTCCATCACCGGTATTGCCGCTTCGGGCCCGAGATTACCCAAGCCGAGAATGGCCGAGCCGTCGGAAACGACCGCAACGAATCTGCTTTTCAGCGTAAGCTCGCGCGCGAGATTTTTGTCCTTGCCTATTTCCGAACTGACATATCCGACGCCGGGCGTGTATGCCAGAGACAGGTCTTCTTTGTTTTCTATGGAGACCTTGTTCTTTATTTCTATTTTGCCGCGGTTCTTGCGGTGAAGTTCGAAAGCTTCTTCATTTACATTATTCATTGTTTTAGCTAACGGCTATTTGGCGCCGTTGAAATATCCTTGGACCGCGTCCCAGTCCACGACATGCCACCAATTTTCGATATATTCCGGCCTGCGGTTCTGATATCTGAGGTAGTATGCGTGCTCCCAGATGTCGAGCGTCATTATCGGCGTCTGTCCGTTCATTATCGGATTGGTGTGGTCTTTGGTTCCGGTGATGATGGCTTTTTTATCCTTGTCCAAAGCAAGCCAAACCCAGCCGCTTCCGAAAAACGACGCGGCTTCGTTGGAAAATTTTTCTTTGAAAGCGTCGAATGTCCCGAAAGATTTGTTTATAGATTCAGCCAAAGTTCCGCTCGGCAGGCCTCCTCCGTTCTTTTTCATAACCGTCCAAAAAAAAGAATGATTGAGATGTCCGCCGCCGTTGTTCCTGACTGTTGTGCGGATATCTTCCGGAACCGAATCGATTGTCAGCAAAAGTTCTTCGACTGTCTTGCCTTCAAGCTCCGGATGCTTTTCTATCGCGCCATTCAGTTTGTCGACATAGGCTTTGTGATGCTTGGAGTGATGGATTTCCATCGTCTTCTCGTCGATGTACGGCTCCAAATCTCCGTACCCGTAAGTTAAATCGGGAAGTTTGTGCATTTTATTTTTTATGTTTTTTGATGTTTGCGGGCCGACCGGACCCCATTTCGAAAGTATCTTCAAGATGGGGTCTACCCTGTCGGGAAATTATACAATTTTTTGCTCCTTTCAATCAAAAATCCCGATTTTATTGCGTTCTCGCCTGATCTTCTCTTACTTGAATGGTCTGCGCAGTCACGCTGCCGTCGGAATTCTGCGTTCCTTGGACGGTTACTTGCGCTCCCGCCGAAATATCGCTAAGCGAACCCGCAACCGATTTCACGACCGACGTCGAACTGGAATAAAGGACTATGCGCGAACTTCCGTCGCGCGCCTGCACGGTTATGCTCTGGGCATCCTTGCTCAAAACCTGTCCAGTGACAAAACCGCCTGCCGTCTGAAATCCGCCGGAACGCTGGCCGCGCATTTGCTGCGATTGCAGCCGTCCTCCCGCGGCGCCCTGCTCCCCGTATTTCATTCCGCCATAAAAGAAAATTATCGCGGAAATAACCGCTGTCGCCACGAATGGCAAATATTTTTTATATTTCTTTTCCATTTTGTTTTTAAATTTTCATTTTCGACCTTGCGTCTTTACTCATATCTTAAAGCTTCGATTGGACTCAGGGCTGCGGCGCGGCGGGCCGGGTAATATCCGAATATTATTCCTATGCCGGCGGAAACGCCGAAGGCGAGAAGTATCGAATTAATGGAAACACTCGTGTTTATTCCGGCGAAGTTGGAAATAGCAAAAGCTATAACCCATCCCAAAACTACTCCTATCATTCCGCCGATGAACGTCAGCATAACGGATTCCCATAAAAACTGCGTGCTTATTTCCCTGCCTTTCGCGCCAATGGCTTTTCTCAAACCTATCTCGCGCGTGCGTTCGGTAACCGTCGTCAGCATCATGTTCATTATTCCTATGCCTCCGACAAGAAGCGATATGCCGGCTATCGAAGCCAGAAGCATCGTGAAAGTGTTGGTCACCGATGAAGCGGCCGCGACTATGTCGGATTGGTTCAATACCTGGAAATCGGCCAGCTGCGGATTGGTTATGTGGTGCCTATCCAAAAGAAGGCTGGTTATTTGCTGCTGGACTGAGGACATTGAATTAGGGTCGGCCGCCTGCACGCTTATCGTGGTTACGTAAGTGTCGCCGGCAAGGAAGCGCTGGGCGGTAGAAAGCGGCACGAAAATTACATCATCCTGATTCCCAAAACCCGTGCCTCCCTTGGATTTTGTAACTCCGATAACTTTGAAGTCCACTTTGTTTATCCGAATGGTCTGGCCGATGGGATCGGCGCCGACTCCGAAAAGATCGTCGCTTGTCGTCGGCCCCAATACCGCGACCTTGGCCAAGCCGCTGACGTCCTGGTCGGAAATGAACGAACCGGAATCAATTTCGACGTTCCTTACCGAAGTGTAAGCCGCGACCGTTCCCGTAACCGTCGTGTTGGTATTCGTTCCCCTGGCGGTAACCTGATACCTCTTGGATAATTCCGGGGCCACGGCGCTTATTAGCGAAACGCTGCTTTGTATGGCATCGGCGTCCTCTTGCGTAAGAGTCGTAGCCGAACCGCGTCCGGCGCTAACCTGCTGCCCGACGCCTCTCTGGAAACTCGGCATCACCAAAATCAAGTTTGAGCCTATTGATTGTATATTGGCTTCAATGGCGCCTTGCGCTCCCTGGCCTATGGAAACCATGGCTATGACCGAGCTTATGCCTATGATTATGCCGAGCATGGTCAGCCCCGACCTGATCTTATTTACCGTCAGGGACGAATATGTCTCTTCTATTATGTCGGCTGTTTTCATTGGTTGTCGTAATTGGCTTTTCTTTTTTTCTCGTTCTTGGCATCGCTTAATATCAGTCCGTCCTGAAGGCGGATTATCCTGTCCGCGTGTTCGGCAACATACATTTCGTGCGTTATCAAAACTATGGTGTGGCCGCTTTTATCGTTCAGTTCCTGGAAAGTCCCGAGAACTATTTCCCCGGTCTTGGTGTCCAGATTCCCTGTCGGCTCGTCCGCGAGTATTATCGCCGGATTATTCACCAGCGCCCTCGCTATCGCCACGCGCTGCATCTGCCCTCCCGACAGCTGGTTGGAAAGATGGTCCCACCTGTCCTGCTGCAATCCAGCAGCCAAAAGGGACTTTTCCGCGATTTTAATTCTTTCCTCTTTTGAAATTTCCGCGTAAACCAGCGGCAGCATTACGTTTCTCAAAACCGTGGCTCTCGGCAGAAGATTGAACGCCTGGAAAACGAAACCAATCTTGTTTTTCCTTATGTCGGCAAGCTGGTCGTCGGAAAGTTTGGAAACATCGTTGCCATCAAGCTCGTAAGTTCCGGATGTCGGCGTATCGAGGGCTCCCAAAATATGCATCAATGTCGACTTCCCGGAACCGGAAGGTCCGATAATGGCGACGAATTCCCCGGCTTCTATCCTGAAAGAAATATCCTTAAGCGCGACAGTTTCTATATCGCCGTTGCGGTAAGATTTTTTTACGTCTTTGCATTCAATCATATAAAATGGAATGTTTAGCCGCCGACTCTGCCTCCGCCGATGCCCGGTATTCTGAAAGCGGCGGAGCTCTGCGCCTGCGTTTGCGACGAACCCGCTATCGTCTGGGTCACAATGGTATCTCCCTCGTTAAGGCCCGAGGTTATTTCCGTCACGGAATCATTGGAATCTCCGATGACTACCTGCACCTGGCTCGGAGGTATCGCCGAAACTACTCCCTGGCCGCTTGAAGCCGCGGAGTATGTCGACGAAGAGTTGAAAACCTGGACATAGGAAGAACTGCCGCTCGCTTTGACGGCCGAATTCGGAACAAGCAGCACGTCGTTTTTCACCTCGGTGATTATCGAAGCAGAAACGCTCATCCCTGGCTTAATGCTCGCGTTATTGGCATCAATGGCAATCTTTACGTTGTACGTAACCACTCCTTGGGTCACGGTTCCTATAGTGTCTATCCCTATGACTTTTCCGGTTAAGGTCAGGTCGGGAAGAGCGTCGAAAGTAAGCGTGGCTTTCTGCCCTATTTTCACTTTGCTCACGTCGACTTCGTTCAGGGAAATTTCGGCTATATTCTGGTAATTCACCATCGTCGCGATAGCCGTGCCCGCAGACACGGAATCTCCGTTTACGATATCGAGTTCCGCGATTATGCCGCTGAACGGAGCGCGCACGTAATAATTAGCCAAGTTGTCTTTCGCGTCCGCGAGCGCGTTTTCTTTTTGCTGGATGGAAAGCTGCTGCGCCTGAACATCAAGCGGAGCGTTCTGTATTGAATTGTAAACGTTGGTCAAATCGGTCAGGTGCGAGTCGACCAAGCCGATATCTGTTTTCAAAGTTGCTTTATAGGTCGTAACCGTTGTCGGCAATTTTTTCGTGTAATTCGAGGAATAATCTATGAGAAAATCAAGTATGTTCTGCTCGCTCTTCAGCGCCTGCGCCATCGAAGTCGCCGATTTTATCGAGCTCTGCAAAAGAGTTTCTATCGTCGCCTGGTCCGCGTATCTGCTGGTATTTTTGTAATCAAGGAAAGCGGCGTCGTAATCGGTTCTCGCGGCCGCGTAATCCGAAAGAGCGGAGTCCACAAGAAGGTTTATTTTTTGCGAATTGACGTCGTCGTTCTGACTCACGAAGTTTTTGTAATAATCGCTGTTAGCCTGATTCTTGGGATTAAGGTCGTCGCTTGAAATTATTTGCTCGGCATCGCTTATTATCCCCGGAAGATCCAGGAAAGTGTTGGATATGGAAGAAAAAGCATTTCCCAGCAATTGGTCGGTATTCGCCGACGAGAGCTGAAGCTGCTGAAGGCTCAATTGCGCCGCCTGCAGATTGACTTCGGCATCCCTGACTGCTTTTTCCGCGTCAGTCGTGTCAATCTGGGCTATCAAAGTTCCCGCGTCGACTTTCTGTCCTTGGCTTACCCCGAGATAAACCACGTTGCCGGAAGCATTCGGTTTTACGTCAAATTGGTTGGAAGCGGAGATCTGTCCCGTTCCCGAGACCGAAGTGACTAAAGTCCCGCGCTGCACGGTGCTCAGCACATAATGCGCCTCCGCCGTATTAACGCCGAAAAACGACTGATATCCTTCATACCCGCCGAATAAAACAATGGCCAGAATTATTAAAGAAATTATTTTATGCTCCGCGGCGAATTTTGTGATTTTGCGCATAATCCGGGTTGTTTTGTTTAATTTTTAATATTCGATGAAGTTGCTGCCTGTTGCGGAAAAACCCTGATGAATCTTGCTTCTATCTGGCCGTTCTCGTTGGGGCCGCCTATAACCGCGACATTATCGCCTATTCTCAAGTCCGCAACCGAAATTTCGGCGGAACCTTTTCTTATCGCTTCGTCGCCGTCTATGGCAACGGACCTTTCAACGTTATCCTGGCCTTTTACCGACATTGTCGAACTTGTAAGATCTATTATTGTTCCGACTGTGCCGTGCATGCCTAAAAAGCCTTTATCGGTTATGCCGGACACTGGCGACACAGGGCTTTTGCTTCCGTAAAAATTCTTGTAATAATTCTGCCCCCACTCGGCGCCGAAAAGGGCGCGGTTATATCCGAACGACATTCCCAGCCTGAAAACAAGCAGAAGGACTATCAAGGCTGCAACAGTGAAGACGAATTTCTTCGATTTTATGAAAGACAGGACTTTTGCCATTTTTATGGATTTAATTTGTGAACGAATTTGACGTCGCGGACAAGTGCCAACAGAGATTCTACAAAAACAAGCGTGCCTGCCAAAAATCCGACCATTGCCAATATCGGCAGTGCTTCAGCTATGGACAGCATAAAATCCTGGTAGTGGGAAACAATCGTCGAGAAGTCCGTGAACGCGAGCGAAGCAAGCTGGAACAATCCCGACTGCGAAGCCCCTGCCTGAAAATTTATCCACGAGAAAACCATCAACGGCAAAGAAGCCACGGAGAAAGCGGAAAACAGGAATATTTTCTTGCGCAGCTGCATGAGTTTCTTCTCCGATTCTATGCGCGACATCACCCGTGCCAAAAGCCCTTCGGGGACCGCGGGATATCCGATGCTTGAAAAAACCTTTTCGTAATTCTTTAGCATTTGACTTTAAATAAAGATACGATTTAATGCGGTAATTTGGTGCAATTAGGAGCCGATAAGTTTTTTCATCATTTTAAGGCCCCGCAAATGGCGGCTTTTTACCGTATTCAGCGATTCACCGAGCGATTCGGCTATCTCCCTGAATTTAAGGTGGTCGTTGTATCGGAGGAAAAGAACCATTCTGTAATCGGGCGGCATTTGCTCGAGAAGCCTGGATACCATTTCTTTTTTTTCGGATCTTTCCGCAAGTTCGTCGGGAAGCGGGCTTTCATCCCGCACCATGTCGGCTATGTCCATTTCGCTTTCGGCTTCTATCTTGCTGAAAGTTGTTGGGGCTTTCTTTTTTATAATGTCGAGGCAGGTATTTTTAGCTATGGCAAAAAGCCATGTTATAAATTTTTTGTCGGTGTCGAACTTTTTAATATTCTTCCAAGCTTTGACAAAAGTTTCCTGCGTGGCATCTTCGGCTTTATCCCTGTCGTTAAAATAGCGGTAAGTGAATTTATAAACGTTATTCATATGCCGCGAAACAAGCTCTTTGAAAGCCGCCTCGTCTCCGCCTAAGTAATTTTCAATCAATTCTTTGTCTGTTTTTTGTTCCATTTGTATCCGGTTAAGTGTCCAATTTATACCAAAAAGATTGCGTTTTGTCACGTATTCCCCGCGAAATATAATTATCTGGCAAGATATTTACTTTCCGGAATTGAGCGCCTCTCTCGTGCCGGGTCCAACATATCCCGCTTTTGTAATGCCATGAGCGCCCTGGTAAAGCTTTACCGCGGCTGCAGTGAGCGAACCGTAATATCCGGTAACCGGCCCAGAATAAAATCCGTCCTTTGACAGCCTTTGCTGAAGCGCGGTCACATCCGCACCCCGCGACTCGATTCCAAGGAATTTGGAAAATACATATGACGCCGCAGCGGCGCTGTTGTTACTCCCGCTATTTCCCAGTTGTGACTGCAATTGGGAAAGCTGCTGCTGGAGCGCCTGTAGCTGAGATGTCGTGTCCGAAGCCGGAGGCGTTGCCGTGCCCGATGTCCCGCTGGCAGCAACGGTAAATGCCGGGATGTACAGCGTGTTGCTCATTCTAGACAAGTTGTCGACTATGGCTACGGTGCAGCTTGAATAGGTTCCGTTCGCCAAAGGATTAAATGTTATGACGTTTGTTCCGGCAACCGCAGCAGACGTCTGGCCTATGCATCCGCCGCCGTACTGTATCATTCCGCCCTCGTTGGAATTGAACGAGTAAGTAGGCGTCGGGGTCGCCACGGTCGACGGCACCGGCGATATCTGCGTCAAAGTTGGATTTTGATTTCCGGTGTTTATCGTTTTTTGTATGTCGTATCCGGACGCCGGCGCGCTGACTCGTCCGTATTGGTCCGTAAGCGTAACGCCTGTTATCTGAAGCGGCGAATACTGGCTCTGGTTCCCGCTTTGAACCGTGTAAACCGCGTTGTAAGTCAAGCCTCCGTTTGCCGTTGACCATGAAAGCGGCATCCCGTTGTAGGAACCGTTAACCTGCGCGTTGGGCTGCGGCGATGACAAAGTCAGAGTGAATGAAATCGTGTCGCCAATATTCAAAATTCCGGGAGTGTTGGCGCTGGAGTTTATCGCCGTTATGACGGGAACTGAAACCACGCCATTCGAAAAAGTGAAATTGGAACGGTTTTGATTTCCCGAAGAATCTGTAATCACAATAGTTACCGGAACGGTCTGCTGAACATCGCTCCCCTGCATCACGTAAGTGGCGCTGTACGGACCCTCTCCGCTGCCGTTGACCGAAATGGAGTGTCCCGCCACTGTTATGGAAGGATTTGTTATTGGCATATTGGTTCCGAAACTTATTGAAATAGTGTCGTTGGTTCCGGAAAAAGTTCCGTCAGCTGCGTTCGAAGAAATGCTGAATGAATTTATAGTGGGCTGGCGCGAGTCGCTTATGTTCCAGGTGCTGCCTGTAAAATATTGTCCGTCACTCACATCTTGGACGCCCGTGCCTACGGTTATGTATCCTGTCGCGTTGGCGGATACCGGAGAACCGCTAAGCGTCAGAACGATGACGCTTGAACCGCTGCCGCTCACGGAAGTCACGTTGTATCCGCTGAACGAACCGGTCAGATTGGTGTAATCGCCGGCGCTGGTATAGACCGGCTGCGAGTAAATCACCGTAAGAGCGTTCGGCCCGGTGAGTTTCACGCTCTGTATGGTTGTGGCCGCAAAAACAGGCATAGCTGCCGCCAGAAACAAGAGAGACGGTATTCCTGCGCCAAACACGGTGAAAAAGCGTTTAATCATGGTTTGCCTCAATTATACAATATTGACTATACGTTTTAAATAAGCATTTTGGTGCAAATCTACGCAGCCCGGTACGGCCTTTGATTCGCGCTTATCGTTGCGGCACCAATACTTTGCCATGGCGCGTATTATGTTCACGGGTTAGATTTGGTCGAACTAACTTCCAAAAAAATAAAATCTTAAAAAATAAATGAATAATAAAAAATATTTACCGGCGCTCGCAGTTATAAGCATAATAGCATCAAGCTTGATAATTACTGCTCCGGCATTTGCCGCGCAGGCTGGCAATGAAAATGCCGCTAATAATGCCAACGGAAAAGCTTGGGGCGCAAGAATGCACGCACGGGGAGTTTTTGGCACTGTTTCCGCGATAAACGGAACGAATATTACCGTTGCCGGAAAAACCGGCCCTAACGGCGCCACGGGAACAACTTATAATGTCGATGCGGCAAACGCCAAGGTCACGAAAGGCGGCGCGAGCTCGTCAGTTTCCGCGATAGCTGTCGGCGACACGGTTATGGTTCAGGGAACCATCAGCGGTTCCAATATCACGGCAACCGCCGTCCGCGACGGATTCGGAAAAGACATCGATAAGAACGGGGAGGAAAGCAGGTTCTCCAGGCAGAATATGCCGGCCATCCAGGGCAACGGGCAGCCTGTCATAGGCGGAGCCGTTACCGCGATAAACGGTTCTTCTCTTACCATAACCAACAAGAGCAACATCACTTACTCGGTTGACGCGTCGAGCGCGAAGGTAACGAAATCCGGCGCGACATCGACGCTTTCGAGCATCGCGACCGGCGACAGCGTTATCGTTCAAGGCGCGGTTAACGGCACGTCCGTGACCGCATCATCGATAGTCGACCAGGGAAACGCGGCGAACGCGCAAGCGCAATCGGGCAACAGCGCTCCGAAACAGCATTTCGGTTTCTTCGGAATGATTGGGGGATTCTTCGCCCATTTGTTCGGATTCTAAAGTGGACGAATTAACGGCGGTTGAATATCAAAAAACGAGCCTGTGAGGGGCTCGTTTTTTATTTGGAGTATTCTCGCCTAAAACCGCCATGAGTTTTGTCGAATGGTGAGCTTAGGTGAGGGGCGGCGACATCGAAAATGCCGCGCCCAGTTTTTCATCCGCCAAATAAAACGACTTTGGCGATGATGAGTCCGAGCAGGATGACTCCTGCCAGAACTGCTTTTTCCCATGCATCGAGGCCTTGCTGCGCAGCGGTCGTTTTTTCCATTTTTCGTTTCCTTTTTAGTTTCGGGTTTTAATTTTTCAAACAACAAACAACTCTAAACAGCCGTAAGAGAATACCACAAAATGACTGTGCGGTCAACGAAGATATTGCTATCAGGCAAATCCCGGGAAGAAATCGCTCTTTATCCTGCTTCCCTTCACGCCCATTTCACGCAGAACTTTTTCCATAGCGGCAACCATGCCGTGAGGCCCGGAAATATAGAATGTCCTCTCCATATAATCCGGAATTTCCACTTCTATCATTTCGGGGCTTATTGTTCCTGCTCGCGCGTTTATCTCCGAAGGTATCCGCTGCCCCGGAGCAGTCAGCGCATAAACCGTCCGCATTCCTATCTTTGCAGCCGCCTCGTCGAAAATTTCCCTGTATGCTATCTCCGCTGGCGTTTTATTCGAATACAAAAGCACCACGTCGCGTTTTTCGCCTTTGTCGGAAAGATATTTAGCCATACTGCGGAATGGAGTAACTCCGATACCGCCCGCCAAAAACGCCAGTTTCTTTTTTGGGCTGAACGGCAAAGTGAAATCTCCGGCAAGCTGGCCCATTACCATTTCGTCTCCGGAATTAAGAGACGCCATTTTCTTTTTGAAAGTGCTCGGATTGCCGTAAAACTTAACTCCGAGGCGTATTTCATTTTCCGTTGGCGAGGAAGCGATAGTAAAATACCTGCGATTGCCGCGGCTGTCAGGCTTGCCGTGTCCAAGCGTCCACTCCATATATTGCCCGGCGCGAAACCTGACTTTGTCGCCGGGGTCGAAAACAAAATCGTAAGTCCCCTCTCCTGCCTGTTCTTTCCTTATCAGCTTGAGAACGTATTTTTTCTTGTGGCTTACAAGATATGAAAAAACGTTTCCGGCAAGAAGAGAAAGTTCCGGCGTTGAGTAAATGCCGGCGATGGGAATATTCGTCGAAAAAAGGAATCCTACGATACCTCCGTATAAAATGCGGAAAAATCTTGTCGGCGGAGTAGTCAGCGGCTCCGTGAGCATTATGAACGCGAAGAAAAAGAATGGCGCGTGCAGGAGCGCTCTTTGAAAAGTGCCTATGGGATCGCCCATGCCTCTCGTGAAAGCGAGCGTTGCAAGCGCGGCGGCAAAAAAAGCGATTACAAGGTCGAAGCGCTGTATCTTCCTGGTAACCAAAAGGCCTCCGATTACCACAAAAGCCATCATCGGCAGATTGCCTCCGCCCCACCATGAAGCCGACTGCCCTATCGTAAAAGCCGTCAGCGCCACGGCAAAAGCCGCCGGGTTGAATATGTGTTTTTTATATGCCGCCAATATGTATTTTGACGCCATCGCCCATATCGCAGCCCATACCAAAAAAGCCACTTTTGCGGTATTTGTCGGCGCGGCCGGGTCGATTATAAGCGCCAGAATTAACGCGGTTATGTAAACGGATTCGACATTCGGCTGCGCGCCGAAAACTCGCGCAAAAAGTTCATTTGTTATCCACGAAACGAAAACAAGAACAAGTGTCGAGAAAATTATATCCAGCGGACTGTAGTGCAAAATACCGAAAAATCCGAAAATCGCCGCGGAAGCCAAAAGAAAAACAAGATAGTACAATATCAGCTTGTACATCGTTATCCTGTTCAAAAAATTGTCTATGAGTTCGAGCATTTGGAAAATTATGCGGCGTATTTTTTAAAACCGCTGGTCATCGTGGCGACCCCTTTGCCGTCTATCATATAGCCGTCGAATCCTTTTAGATTCTCTATGAAGCTTATTCCTTCCGCGCCCATCGCGAAAGCAGCTGTCGCGAACCTGTCTGCTTCATAGATGTCCGGACCGATGACCGTAATGCTGGCCACGTCTTTAGAAGCGCTGGCGCCAGTTTTAGGATTGTAAATATGTTCTCCTCTTTCATACATTCCCGAGGTAGCCACGCCTTCGCCGCTGACCGAGATAACTTTTACAATCTCTTTTTTATTGAAAGGATTCTTGATGCCGACGCGCCAAGGCGTTCCTTTTTCGTTATTGCCGCTTGTCTGTATGTCTCCCCCCGCCTCAACATAAAAATTACGGAAGCCCTTTTCCGAAATTATCCCTGCCGCGTTCCGGATAGCCCAGCCTTTAACTATTCCCGACGGGTCGAATTTTCCCTCCGGCGTTTTTATGTCGAAAAAACCATCGGTTTCTTCTTTGGTTTTTTCGGAAAGGAAAAATATCTCGCCCATATCGTCGCTCCAGTCTTTTACTGCAAGTTCATTCCTGTTTATTTTCGATATTTCGCTTTCTCCTTTATAGGTGCTGAATTTTTTGTCGACGTAATCGAAATAAGAAAATACTTCATTGAATGCGTCCTTGCCGGCGGAAGCGTCGGCTATCTCCACTGTTACGGGCATGCCCATTATCATTCTTTCTTCTTTCATCCCGTTAGAAATAGGACGCGGACAAAAATATTCCGCTTCCAAAATAGTTGATAATATTTTTTTGATTCATAATTAAAATTCCTTATTCTACGCGCGTCCGCGATTTCTAACGGGATTCATATCCTTAAAAATTAATTTTTAGCCTGCGCCAATGCCGAAGCCAATGAATCGCGGAACGCCAAGCTTGTTTCGGTAGCTCCCGAAACAATATCGACATTGGAATTCTGCGCTTGAATTGCTTCCTGCGTCAGTATCGGCATTGCGTAATTATTTATTTCGATTGACGTGCCGCGGTCGCTTGGATGCTGCAGAAACTGAACATCCGAAATTTTACCGCCGCTTATCACCGCTTCAACCTGGACATAGCCGTAGTACGCATCCGCGGCATTGCCGGTATATGAGCCGTTCTTATATTGGCCCATCATACTGCCCATTCCCCCGGACATCATTCCTCCCGGCTGAGCGCCCGTCTGCGTTCCAGAAGTGCTCGGCGCGGCTGCTGAAGGCGGCTGCGTGGAAATGTTTTGCTGCGGAACGCGCCCGCTGCCGCCTTCCCCCTCTCCTTCAAAATCATCGCTGATCTGAACACCTCGCGGTTTTGCCTGTGTTTGCGGACTTATTGAGGACGTTTGGGAAGACTGCTGATTGGACGGCAAATTCAGGGGTATTGATTCGGAATTGCTGAATAGAGCGTAAAACGTAAAAACCAATATTAATCCAAATGAAAGTGAAAATTTATTCATAATTTATAAGCACCGCGCATTTCTGCCGGGCATTGATTTAGACCGTAAAAAAATAATTTATCTTTGCCGCAAAACCGCGTTATATTCGGTAAAAACGGGATAAATACCCAATATATACGATATTAATCCTGTTTTTGGCTCG
>DATKTR010000014.1:0-4930 GCA_035531015.1 Minisyncoccota bacterium
GAAGGTAAGGACTAACAGCCAGCAGGTCAACCAGATTACAGGAGCCATTGTTACTGGCTCAGACCTTAACCTTTCACCCCTGTTCAGCTCCAATGGGCTGGTAGGCTATTGGAAGTTCGACGAGGGGCAAGGGACATCTACGCAGGATTCCAGTGGGAACGGGAATGGGGGGACGCTTGGGGGGTCAATCGACTTACCCACGTGGCAAAGTAATTGTCAGGTCGGAGGATGCCTAAGTTTTGACGGGACAGATGATTATGTCTCAGTTCCAGTCTTCACCTCCATTGATACAGGCAGTTTTACCATAATGCACTGGTTTAAATTAAGCACGACGGGCAAAGATGAGGGGTCTGTTGGCAAGTCAGCTCCATATAACCTTAATAATCCCGGGTATGCTATACGTTTTCTTGCCAGCGGTAACAACATTGGAACGGATATCAACATCAGCTCGGGAACTGGCGCACAATCAACTATTTCGTACAAGTGGAATACTTCGACGTGGCACTATATCGCATGGGTTGTTAACAGAATTATTGGCACATACGATATATATATTGATGGGCAAGATGTAGCTTCCGGTACGGGCATACCCACGACGGGAAGTACTGCCATTGCTTCGTCTCTGAATTTTGGCAATGGCGGCAATTCCGCATGGTTTACGCTCGGTTCTTTGGATGATATTCGCATCTACAACCGCGCGCTTTCCGCCGCCGAGGTTATGGCTTTGTATAACGCAACGAAATAGATGATAAAAAATACTATCACGCGTGATAGTATTTTTTATCTAAAACAGCTCCTCCTGTTCCTGTTCCGAAGGCCCTTCAATAACGAGCGCTTCCGCTCCCATTGATTCTCCGGTTATTTTCATAAAGTCCTTGTCTATTTTCAGAAATTCTTTTTGGGCGCTGTTGTACATATTCACGGTCGTGCCGAGATTCTTGCCGAGTTTTTTCATATACTCTTCGTAGCTCATCAGGTGCTTTTCGAGATTAATGACCTGTTTTATTATTCCCTGGGCCTGCTCGGAAATTTTTTGGTTTTTTAATCCCTGGAGAACCGTCTGGAGATAGGCGAGAAAAGAAGTGGGCGAGACAACTATGACTTTTTTCTGTCCGGCGTAATTAATCAGATTCTTAGTGTCATCGGTTACCGCTCCGACTTTATTTATAAGAAGGTCGTAATACACGGCTTCCGACGGAATGAACATAAAAGCGAAATCCATAGTGTTCTCTTCCGGTTTTACGTATTTTGAAGTTTCATCGATTCTTGTTTTAAGGTCGGAGATGAAAGCCGATTCGTAGCGCTTTCTGTCTGTATCATCGCGCGCTTCAAGAATGCGGTTATAATTTTCCAAGCTGAATTTCGAGTCTATCGGAATAATTCTTTTGTCGACGAATACGACTGCGTCAACGATGACGCCGTCTTTGAAAGGGTACTGCATCTTGTATGAACCGGGCGGGAGCACATTTTTCAAAACGGTTTCAAGATAGTATTCTCCGAGAATCCCGCGCTGCTTCGGGTTTTTAAGGATATCCTGGAGATTTTTCAGCTGGTCGGCAAAATTAACAACCTGCTTGTTGGTCTCATCGAGCCGCACCAGCCGTTCGGTCACATCCCTGATTATTTTGGCGCTTTCGCCGAACTGCGTTTGCATCTGGTTTGTCGATTCGCCGAGTCTCTGTTCCAGGGTTCGGCGCAATTCGTTAATCGTGTTCTGCAGAAGAAGCATTGACTGGTCGGACTCAGGTTTCTCGTCGCGTTTTTTGATTGCCGTCCATATAAAATAAAAGCCAGCGCCAATCGCGGCCAGTATTATCAATAAAAATATGCTTTGATTCATTGTATTTTGTATTTGTTGTGGGAAAATTGGCTTTTCCCGATTTTTACCATTATAATGTAATGAACCTGATACGACAAAACCGCTTTTTCCCGTACCGACGACAGCGGTTTTTATTTATAAATCACATCCTGTTTAATAATCAAAACATGAAAACCCATTATTATTGCGGCGAATGCGACATTTTTTTCTATGAGGAAGGAGACGCTCCGAACATAAACAGAGTTCATAACAAATGCGGCTTGCCGGTTAAAATTATAAAGCATATTAAGAAGGACGAATCCGACGAGGAATAGGCGGGAACCTTCACAAAGCCCCATCGAGCATGAAAAGATTAAGATTTTTTAAAAAACTCGGGCCCGGCTTGATAACAGGAGCTTCGGATGACGACCCGTCGGGCATTTTAACTTATTTGCAAGGCGGCACGATGCTCGGGTTCGGGTCGTTGTGGACGACGCTTCTGACCCTGCCTATGATGTGCGCCGTCCAGGAAATGGCGGGGAGGATAGGGCTGGCGACTGACAAGGGTATCGTTGAGATTATCAAGAAAAATTATTCAAAGTGGGTGCTTTTCCCGATAATCGGCGTTTCAACCGTTGTTCTTGTCATAAACATTGGTGCGGACTTGCTCGCCATAGGCACGGCAATAAGCGGCATGGTTCCGATAAGTAATTATATTACTCTGCCTTTTGTTGCCGCGCTTATACTTTTATGCACGATTTTCTTTTCATATAGGGAATTTGCCAGTGCCCTTAAATGGCTGACGATAAGCTTGCTCTTTTATGTTCTCGCGGTCCTTTATTTGAAAATAAACTGGCTCGCCGCCATTAAAGGCACTTTGATACCGTATATGTCATTTTCCAAAAACTCCGTTTTGCTTATCGCGGCAATATTCGGAACAACCGTATCGCCGTATCTTTTTTTCTGGCAGACGGACGAAGAAATAGAGGAAAAAATAGAACACGAAAAAAAGAGTTCTTTGCCGAATGCAGTTATCGCCAAAAGAGAAATAACGGACATGAGGAAAGACGTTTTTACGGGAATGGCTTATTCGAATATCGTGGCTTGGTTCATAATCGCGGGAGGCGCCGCCATGGCGGGTTTCTCGGGAGTTACGGACATAAGCAATTTTTCGCAGGCATCTCTCGTACTTCGCCCGCTTCTGGGCGAGTCGGCTTACCTCGCTTTTGTTTTGGGCATAGTAGGTACCGGGCTTCTCGTGATACCCGTACTTGCCGGAAATATCGGCTATATGTTCTCCGAGGCGTTTGGCTGGGAAAGGGGAATAAACAAAAAATTCAGAGAAGCAAAAGGTTTTTATTTATCCATAATAATCGCCACGTTTGTCGGCCTTGTAATGGATTTTATCGGACTGGATCCCGTGATGCTTTTGGTCTACACTGCTTTGTTTTACGCGCTTATAACGCCGCCGATAATTTACATAATTTTAAAGATAGCCAACAATAAAAAAATAATGGGCGAATGGGTTAATTCGAAATTATCCAACTTTTGGGGCATAATTACTCTTATAGCCTCAACGTTTTTGGTAATCGCTTACTTTGCCACGCTCCTATTATGAATATTATTGAAGTAAAAAATTTGGTAAAAAAATTCGGCGATTTGACAGCCGTTAACTCAATTTCTTTCTCGGTTAAAGAAGGGGAAATTTTCGCGTTTCTCGGCCCCAATGGGGCTGGAAAAACAACGACCATCAGGATGCTGACAACTTTTTTGAAGCCGACCAGCGGAGAAATATCCATCAACGGGTATAATCCGGTTAATGAGCAGCATGAAGCAAGGCTTTCGTTCGGAATAGTTTTTCAGGACCAGAGCCTTGACGACGAGTTGACCGCTTATGAAAATATGGAATTCCACGGCGTTCTTTACGGCGTTCCCAAAAAACTAAGAAAAGAAAGAATAGAACAACTTTTGAAATTCGTGGAATTGTGGGACAGGAAGGATGAGCTTATAAAATATTTCTCCGGCGGAATGAGGCGGCGCCTCGAAATAGCGCGCGGATTGGTGCATCATCCCAAAATACTTTTTTTGGACGAACCGACTATCGGCCTTGACCCCCAGACCCGGAATCATATTTGGAATTACATAAAAAATATGAATAAAGAAGAAGGAATGACCGTTTTTTTCACGACTCATTACATGGACGAGGCCGAAAGAAGCGCCAGCAGGATCGCGGTCATAGATGCCGGGAGAATAGTGGCCGAGGGCTCTTCTGACGAGCTCAAGAAAAAAACGAAAACGTCGTCACTTGAGGACGCTTTTCTATCGCTGACCGGGCGCGCCATACGCGAAGAAGAAGCATCTCCAGCAGACCGTTTGCGCATGCACCGCCTGATAAGGGGAAGACGATAAAATAAAAATGAGCGCAATATATATTCTTTGGCTAAGACAACTTAAAAGATACTTCCGTTCAAGGGCGAGGATGATAGGGTCTCTCGGCCAGCCCATTTTATTTTTAGTAGCGCTTGGTTTCGGCTTCGGCCCTATTTATCAAAAAGCAGGCGGAGGGAATTACATACAGTTTTTGGCGCCGGGAATAATAGCCATGGCCATACTTTTTACCGCCGTTTTCACGGGAATAGAAATAATCTGGGACAGGCAATTCGGTTTTTTGAAAGAAACTTTGGTGGCGCCCGTTTCGCGCCTAAACATAATGATAGGCAGGACTCTCGGAGGCGCTACAGTAGCTTCATTTCAGGGAATCATAGTATTTATCCTTTCTTTCGGGGCCGGTTTCCGCCCCGTAAATATTTATTTGCTGCCGCTGATGCTGGTTTTTATCTTGCTGACCGCGCTTTTATTTACCGCTCTCGGAACGGCGATAGCTTCTCTTCTTGACGATATGCAGGGATTCCAGCTGATAATGAACTTTTTGGTTATGCCGCTTTTCTTTTTATCGGGCGCTCTTTTTCCGCTCCAAGGATTGCCGGAAGCAATAACATTTATTGCCATGGCTGACCCGCTTTCATACGGAGTCGATGGGCTTCGCTATTCGCTGACAGGGACAGCGCATTTTGGCTTGGTAATGGATTTGACCGTGCTTGGCATAGTGACTATATTGTTACTTTCCATCGG
>DATKTR010000015.1:0-7832 GCA_035531015.1 Minisyncoccota bacterium
TATGAGTGTAAATGATTCTCTGGAAAAACCGGGTTGTATGCTTGCCCTTCGTAGCTTTAGCGAAAAAGGGAGGGTGAATCCCCCACATAACTTCAAAAAAGAAGTTATGTGGGGGATGAAGGAGGTGCGGTCTTTTACATATTTGGAGATTGCCATCCAGAAATTATAGCAAAAGTTCAGGCAAGATTGTGAGCGGAGAATAATATATTTATAGCGCTATGATATGTCATAGTGGCTGGGGAGGAGCGAAATAACGAGTTGAATTTTCCAATCATTAGTTCAAATTTATTAAATTAAATTTGTATATTGGTAAAAATTAGTATTTCGTAAAAAATTACTTCTTCTTTCTTCTTAGGAACGTCGGTATTTCCCAAACTTCACTGTCTTTGTCCGGCTTGATAGTAAGTTTCTTTTTGGCTTCGTGGCTCTCCTGTTTCGTTTCGAAATGCGCGGCATTCTTATCTTTTTGGTCTTTGGACAAATTTACAACCGAGTCCTTGAAAGGATTGGCTTGCTGTTCCTCATTCCTCTCGTCGCCGAATTTTCTTTCTTCTTCCTGCAGGCCGCGTTTCGCATAAGAGCCGAAAAGAGAATTCGCCGGGGCTATTCCGTTTATGCCGGTGGCGATAAGCGTCACTTTTATCTGGTTGGGCTTCAGTTTCCTGTCGCGGTAGGCTCCGAAGATTATCTTGGCACCGGGGTCCACGGCCTGCCTGACAACCCTTGCGGCTTCGTTTATTTCATTCATTTTCATATCACTGCCTCCCGATATGCCGAGGAGGACGCCTTTCGCGCCCTCAGCGCTGACTTCAAGAAGAGGAGAATTTATTGCCTGCTTTACGGCTTCACCGGCCCGATCCTGCCCGCTTGCTATTCCAAGCCCGATTACAGCCGTTCCGGCGCCGTCCATTATCGATCTGACATCCGCGAAATCGAGATTGATTATTCCGGGAGCGACTATCACATCGACTATTCCGCCTAGCGCGTTCTTTAAAATATCGTCTATTGCGGCAAATGCTTTTAGAAGCGGAGTGTCTTTCGATATAATGCTAAAAATCCTGTCGTTAGGCACAATCATAAGCGCGTCAACTTTGTCTCGAAGCTTCGCCATTCCTTCCTGCGCTATTCTTTCACGCTGGCTTCCTTCGAACTCGAATGGTTTCGTCACAAAAGCTATTGTTAGCGCTCCTGACTGCTTGGCTATTTCTGCGACAACCGGCGCGGCACCCGTTCCCGTTCCCCCTCCAAGTCCGGCTGCTATGAATATCAAATCCGCCCCGCTAAGCGTCTCGGCTATTTCCGAACGATTCTCTTCGGCGGCCTGCCTTCCGATTTCCGGATTCATTCCCGTTCCCAGTCCGCGCGTCAGATTTCTGCCGATATAAATTTTTCTGCGGACGGCAGCCTGATCCAAATCCTGATGGTCGGTATTGATGGCGATGAATTCAACGCCTCTCATAAAGTCGCGGCTCATGCGCGAAACCGCATTACCTCCCCCTCCGCCGACGCCGACAACTTTTATGCTGATGTCGGTATTGCCCATCCTTTTATCTGTTTTCTCGCTTGTTTTTTTTATTTTTTGCCTCGCTCTTTTTTTCATATTTACTAAATACCAATAAGTACGGATATACGAATTATTCAATATTTGCGACTTTTTTAGAAAATTTTTTATTTACTGTTGTTTTTGTGAATTAGTACATTCGGAAAAATTCGTATTTCGTAAATAATTTATGGAATAAAATATTTCAGCAAATTTTTGAAATGAAACGCCTGTATCGGAGAAATATTTTTCTGCCTTTCTCCATACTGGGCCCAAAGTATCAAACCCAGGCTGTTCACAAATTCCGGATCTTCAAAAACATCCGCGAAGTCGTTTCCTCCGTTGCCCCATTCTTCGCGAATAGTCATTCCTATCTGAGTCGAGAGCTTAAGTTCCTGCTTCACCAATTCCGTCATGCCGGGCATTTTCGCTCCGCCGCCGACAATAACGGCGCCTCCGGCCAGCTTGCCCGCTTTGCCCAAAGTTCTGAGTTCATTATCTATGAATTCAAGTATCTCGGCAAGGCGGGATTCTATTATTTCAGCGACATATCTTCTGGACACGGAACCCTTTTCCTGGGAAGCAAATTTCTTAAGTTCTATGGACTCTTTCGAGTTAACTTCCTTAGCCAAGGCATAGCCGTAATGTATTTTCAGATTTTCGGCCGCCGCCGCATTTATCTTGAGCCCGATGGCAATGTCGTTAGTGATGTTTCCCGCGCCTAAAGGTATCAGCCCGGTCGCTACAAGCTTGTTGTCTTCAAAAACCGCGTAGCCTGTCGTGCCGAATCCTATGTCTATCAGAATAGTCCCGAGATTTTTTTGTATCTTGCTCAAAGCGGCCCTGCTTGCTATCAGCGGATTAAAAAAGACTCCGCCTACTTTTCCTCCGGCTATTTCAACGGCTCTCGTAACGCTTTTCACATGAGGCTCGAAAGCGTCTATTATCATCGAACTTACTTCGAGCCTGCTGCCGCTAAGGCCTATCGGCTCTGTTATATCGCCTACTCCGTCAACGATATATTCGCGAGTTATGTTGTGAACTATGAGACGATTTGCCGTAAGATTAACCGCCTGGCTTGAATTGATGACTTTCTCGACATCCTCATGATAAATTTCACTGTCAGCCCTCGAAATAGGAACTATGCCGCGAGAACTCTGGACTTTAACCTGCGGCGTTCCGATGTTCACGTAAACGGACTTAAGGCCGCTCTTGTAATTCTTTTTTACTTCGCTGAAAAGCCTGCCCACCGCGGGAGAAATTTCTCCCATTTCTATTACCACGCCTTTCCGCAAGCCGACCGACGGTTCCTTGAAAACGGAGCGGAGAACCGGTTTGCCGCCGCTTACTTCTGCCACTGACGCTTTCAGCATTGATGTTCCTATATCCAGTCCGACAATATAATTTGATGGCATAATTTTTAGTTATCAGAAATCAGAATCTCAATCCCTGATGCCTGTTAACTGATGTCTAATTTCTTAACTATGTTCTTTTCCAGTTTTTCCATCTTTATCCTATCATTTTTTTTCTTGTGGTCATAGCCCAAAATGTGAAGAATTCCGTGCAAAAAGAGAGGCGCCAGCTTGCCCATTTCCCCCTTGGTAAGGTCAAGATTCAGGTATATCTCTCCCAGCTTCGATATTCTGCTCTCCGGATGCGGCCAGCCGGCCGGCTCTCCGAAAGAAAGCACGTTTGCCGGCCCTTTCTCGCGGGGCAGGAATTTTTTCTTGATGCGCCTCATCTCGGCGTCGCCCAGAAGAAAAACCTCCGGCTTGCCCTTTCCCCTGGCTTTCTTAGCCAGAATCGGCGTTTTTTCCATTATTTTAAAAAACAAATTCTCCAGTTTTTTTTGGAGAATTTTCTCTTTTGCGGCGGAAATCATTTAGGCGTTCCTTTATTTAACGGCTTCTCTGACGATTTCGCTCACCATCTTGCCATCGGCGCGCCCCTTGGTCGCCTTGGCGGCTTCTTTCATCAAAGAATTGAAATCGTTAAGTCCAGTCGCCTTCAGGCCGTTCACCAAAGACATTATTTCCTCGCGGCTCATCAGCGGCGGCAGGTATGTGTTTATAAAAACAAGTTCCTTCGTTTCTTTTTCGACAAGCTCCGGCCGGCCTCCTTTTGTAAAAAGCTCTATAGCCTCTTTTCTTTTCTTAACTTCGCGCTGGAATATTTCGATTATTTCCTCGTTGGAAAGCACTGGCGCCTGTCCGGTTCCTCTTTTTTCTATTTCACGGCTCTGGAGCAAAGAAAGCAAAAAGCGAAGAACGCCGAGCTTTTCGGCATTCTTCTTAATAAGAGAATCTTTTATGTCGGCGTTCAGTTTTTCTTTAAGGCCGTTTTCCATTTTTCCATTTATAGTGAACAGCGTCGAATTATATTTTTAAATTAAAGCGATTAGAGAAGGCCGAGTTTTTTCTGCCTTACTACTTCAGCTTTTTTCTGCTCGCGGTGCAAGGCCGAAATGCGGCGCTCGCGCTTGCCGTGCGTCCTTTCGTGGAATTTCCTCTTTCTGAATTCCTTGATTACTCCGCTCTGCCTTATTTTTTTCGAGAAGCGGTAAAGAAGCGTGCTCGCCGATTCTCCTCCTCTCTTTTTAACTTCTACGGATGACATTTTGAATTTTGATTAATTTGTTTCTTTTCTTATTCTTGAGGCCGTTTCTTGAACGGTCTCGCCTGTCCTGTTATCGACCACCGAATGAATTGAACTACCTTTATCGTTCAGATATCTCGGAATTATATGGATGTGAAGATGGCCTACTTCCTGCCCGCTCGCTTTCCCATGATTTATGCCTATGGTAAAACCGTCGGGTTTAAGCGCCTTCGAAAGCATTGATGCCGTTTTTTTGACGGCAGCGAACAGCAGTCCAAGCTCTTCCTCGGGCACATCAAGGATTGTTTCCCGATGAGCCTTGGGAATGACCATCGCATGGCCCGGAGCCCTGGGATGAATGTCGAGAAAGGCCATATTGCCTTCATCCTCGTAAATCACCTCTGCCCCGATTTCTTTGCTTGCAATCCTGCAAAAAAGACAATTAATCACTGCTTTCATTGCTTTTTCTTTGCCAAACGCTTCTTCACCTCTTCCACGATTGTATCCATCGGAACGCTTTCCTGCAAGTGGGTCTCCAAATCCCTGATAATTATGCTGTTTTCGAAAATTTCCTTCTGCCCGAAGATAAGCGCCAGCCTTACCCCTTCTCTGTCAGCCAGCCTGAGCTGGGCTTTGAGTGAATCGCGCCCAAGAGCTTCTCCAACCGAGATGCCCGAGGAGCGCAATCTCTCGAGAATGTTTAGTGATTTTTTCTTGGCGAGTTCGCCGACGTGAATCACGAAAACTTTCTTTGGAACACGGCGCGGAGTTTCCGCTTCCTGCGCTTTCATCACTGCTATGAGGCGTTCTATGCCAACCGCGCCTCCTATAGCCGGAGTCATTCTGCCGCCGAGCATTTCCATCAGATAATCATAGCGTCCGCCTCCGGGCAAAGCTCCAACTTCCTGTCCGGGGCCTTCAACTGAAAATTCGAAAACGGTGCGGCTGTAATAATCGAGTCCGCGCACCAAAGTGTTATCCACCGTGTATGGTATTTTAAGTTCGTCGAGATACTCGAAAACTCCTTTAAGGTTAGCCGTGCAGGCCGAACAAAGTTTGTCGAAAAAATTCGGCGCCTCCGCCTTGAATGGAATACATGTTTCATTCTTGCAGTCCAAGAGGCGGAGTGGATTTGTTTTGAGCCGGCGCTGGCAATCGGAGCAAAGTTTCTTCTCCTTGTCTTTGTAGTATGCCTGGAGCTGTTTTTTGTAAACCGGGCGGCATACTCGGCAACCGATGGAATTTATCTTGAGAACTATATTTTTTATCTTCAGCTTCTCGAGCAGGCGCTGGAATATGAGTATGATTTCAGCGTCGTAAATTGGGTCGTTTCCTCCTCCAATTATTTCAAAACCGGCCTGGTTGAACTGGCGGAAACGTCCGGCTTGCGGCCGCTCGTGCCTGAACATCGGGCCCTTGTAATACAGTTTCTGCAAAGCAGACGAACGCCCCATGTGATGTTCGAGATAAGCCCTGGCGATGGGCGCGGTGCCTTCGGGACGGAGAACCAGCATATCCTCTCCTTTGCTTTTGACGAAATACATTTCTTTTCCGACCAGGTCCGTATCCACGCCAACTCCGCGCTCAAAAAGCTCCGCGCGCTCAAGAATGGGCGTCTCTATCATGCTGAAATTATAAAAGTCGGCCAATTCGTCAACCACGGCGGATATTCTGTTGCGCCACGGCCATTCCGAAGGCAAAACATCGTGCATCCCCTTCGGAGCCTGCAATCCTTCCTTCGACGCTTCTTTTTTCTTGTCGGCTGCTTTTTTGATTGTTTTTTTGGCCATAGGTTTTGATTAATACGACGGAGCTGCGAAAACTTTTATGGAAGCAGGCGGCCACAGGCGGAACTGGACCAGGCCGACAATATCTGTTTTCGGCAGCATGCCCCAGCTTCTTGAATCGAAACTGTACGGCCTGTTGTCTCCCATCACGAAATAGCTGTCATTGGGAACATCGAACTCCGCGTCGCCAAACGACCCGAGATTGGCAGGCAGATATTTTTCATCCAAAACTAATCCGTTTTTGTTTTCCTGGTTGAATATTGTTATCTGATTGTTTTTAATCACCACTCTTTCTCCCGGCAAACCTATTATTCTTTTTATGAAATAGACCGATTCGTTCTTTGGGTATTTCAAAACAACAACTTCTCCCCTTTCCGGAGCCCTGAAATGATAGGTAAGTTCGTCAACAAGAAGATAATCGCCGTCGGAAAAGTTAGGCACCATGCTTGACCCGCTCACCAAAAACGGCTGAACGAGATAAGTCCTGATTAAAAAAACAGCTGCGAAGGCGACGGCTGTAATCTCAATGATTTCAAGGATAGAAGAGAAAAATTGTTTCATTACACGGGCTATTGTATAGTAATAAAAGAATTAATTCAATCCCGTTAGAGGCAGGGCGCTCCAAGGTGCCCGTAGCACTCGCCTGCTGGCGAGGGCGGCCTCTAACGGGATCAAACGCCAAAAACCCTCATATGAAAAACAGATTTTCAGGAATTAAAGTCGTCATGGGACTTGGCAATCCCGAGTCCGGATATAAAAACACTTATCACAATGCGGGGAAACTCCTGGTTGATTATCTATCGGAAAAACTGGTTTCGGCCGGAGAAACCAAAACCATCAATTTCCGTAAAAAATCATCGGGTGATTTCGAGAGCCGCGTTTCAAACGGCTTATCACTTGTAAAGCCTGTTAATTATATGAATGAGAATGGAAAAGCGGCCAAAGCCGCACTTAAGTATTTCGGAGCAAAACCGGATTCCTTATTGGCCGCGCACGACGACAGCGACATAGAAATTGGAAAATATAAAATATCATTTGGCAGCGGTCCGGCCGGCCATAACGGGGTTCGGTCGGTTATCGACAGCATCGGCACCAAAGATTTTTGGCGGTTGCGCATAGGAATACGGAAAAAAGAGACGAGAAACGAAAGGCAACAAGCGAGGATGAAGGCAATTGATTTCGTTCTTAAAAAAATAACGGTTAAAGATAAGGAACTTATGAACTCTGTCTTTGACGCGGCGATAAAGGAGATCTTTGGCGAATAGCTAGAAAAATTATCTGACGCTGAAACTTATCGTGAAGGAAAAACCGTTCGTTTGCGGCTTAACATCCGATAGATTAAGATTTACCGCGGAAAAATAACTGTCGGTCGACAAATCGTTTTTGAAAGCAAGTATCTGGTCCTGCGAGCTGGTTTCCCCGCTGAAAATAACCGGTGTTCCGTCCTGCTGGAAATATATCCTGTCAACGACAATATTATTTTTGTCTATCATCGTATTTAACTCGCTAACCGCCGGCATTTTGGGCTTTAATGTATCTTCTAGATTTGAAATCATCTTTACCGAATTATTGAAATCGTTTATCTGAGACGCCAATGAATTTATTTCCTCCATCTGCTGGGAACTTATCGAAAGAGTGGCCTGCGATTCGATTGATCCGCTTATGTTCATAAAAAAAAGATAGGACGCTCCCATGGCTACCAAAATAAGGGCAAGCGACGACGGCACAAGGACCTGCCAGAATTTCAAAAATTCTATAACTTGCTGTTGCTGGAATTCTTCCTGCACGGTTACGCCGAAAAGGTTGACGTCCTTGTCGTCCGCGCGCGATATCCCGCCGCGTATCGCGCAGCCGGCGACCTCGTACCATTCACGGCGCAATGTCTGGTCGAAATTAAGCTGGAGCTCTTT
>DATKTR010000016.1:0-20715 GCA_035531015.1 Minisyncoccota bacterium
ACTTCCGATGCATTACCGACGAGGAGATACAAATGGTCGAGTATCTGCTCAATTCCAGACCGAGAAAACGCCTTGGCTGGAAGACACCTTATCAGGTATTCTATGAACTAACAGGTGTTGCACTTCAGAGTTGAATGTACCAGGCTTCAATTTTGACTATAAAGCGATTTTGTAGTATAAAACTATTATCTCTTTGACAATCAGGAATGGGGCAGATATGCCTGAAAAGCTGGTATTCGGTCTTTTTGCAGTGTAATCGTTGTATTTATATGAGGAGATAGCCATGATGAGCGAGAAAAAGGCACGCAAAGTCCTGGAGGAGCATGGTGGATTTTACACCGTAGACGAAGAGGGCGACGGAAGATACATCGTCCACAACGGGGCATTTAAGGGATACGGTTTTTCCCTGACCGTGGCCGTGGAGCATATGCTGCGCAATGCCGGGTTGCTACCGCCGGCATCCGCTTCAAGTGCCGGTCCTCCGCCGGCCTTAAGAAGCAAATCTACGACCAGCAGAAGAATTTCGTCATAACCCGCCCAAGGAAAAGGATTCAAAAATGCAGCACGAAGACAAATCCCGGAGATTAAGCAAGCAGCTTAACTCCGGGTATTTTTATTATATAGTTATAAGATGTAGAATATTTTTATGAGCCAATCGACTTCGCTTAAAGCGGTTTTCATACTTTCGGTTCTCGGAACTCTGTTTTCAGGAACGCTTTCTTATATCGAACTTTTCAGTGGCGGCGGATACTCGTGTCCGGCTCCCGGAACTCCCGGGACCATATTCGGCTATCCTGCCTGCGTTTACGGATTTTTCATGTTTTTGGTTTTAACGATTGTTTCGGGACTTGGTGTTTTTGGGCAAAATAAAAAAGGATAAAAAGGGGTTGACAAATTCACTAATACGAGTAGAATAGGCTCTTGTCGGTTCATCTAAGGGTGGGCTCGGCAATACCCCCGAATCCGAGAGGAGTAGGGATTCGCAGTTTGTCAATTTAAACGAAGGAGAAGTTCATGCAAAAGCACGTACCCGGTAATCTCAAGATCCTGGCTGCCGCGATAGCCTCGGTGCTCGCCGCCACTTCCTATGCGAACCTGAAGAAGGACGGCAAAGGCAACGTGATCCATAGCGGTTTCGATTCGGGTGGCAACGAGACGCAGAGCGCGCGTACCAAGATCGAGCTCGGCGCCCAGGGCAAGCCGGCGACTATCACCATCGGCAATCCGGCCACCGGCAAAGACGTGACGCTGACCACCGGCGAGGCCGAAGTCATGATGGGCCAGACCATGTCTACGCTGGCTGCCATCAACCAGGGCCTGCCCGTCAAGGTCTAGCTGCCGGCCAAAGGAGTCCCGACGGGATGCCTAAGGCCAAGTAAGGGCGCGTAGCTAAACGCGCCAACCCAAACGGGGAGACCCTCCAAAAGTCTCCTCGTTTTCATTTTTATAATGTACTATTTTCATAATTAAATATTCATATCCCAGGTACTATGATGCATCATAGTACCTAGAGAAATGGCCATTTTGTCGAAATAATGCCGATGAGGTATAATGCATTCGATATAACGGAATGAACAGCACGCCTAAAAAACTTTATCGTTCCAGAACCGACAGAATAATCGCCGGAGTTTGCGGCGGACTCGGAGAATTTTTCAACATAGATCCGGTGCTTTTCAGGATAGTTTTTATTGTTCTTTTGTTCAGCGGCGGCAGCGGGATTTTAATCTATCTCGTGATGATGCTAATCATACCGAAAGAGGAAGATGGAGGATTGGAATTGAGCAAGGAAAAAGCCAAAGAAACAATAAAAGAATCCGCCGAAAACATTAAAAAAGGAACGGAAGAAATGGCCCGCAAAATGAATGTCGGCAGGACGCGCTCCGGAAAAACCGGGAAAATTTTCGCGTTGTTCCTTATTGCTCTTGGACTCGTCGCTTTTTTGCACGAAATTTTCCCAATGCCGTGGTTCCAAATGAATTTTATCGGTCCGCTTGTGATTATCTTCATAGGGCTCCTGATTTTGTTCAGAAATTAAAAGTATCTTTGTTTTGCGCCGGCGGTTTTACAAAATCGAAAAGGCAGGTTAGAGTTACCGCGAGCTTTTTGTAAATTTTAATTTTGCGGGGGTATTGTATGTATTTCTTTACTGCAAGAATCAGATGGTTCTGGTGGCTCGTCATTTTTTATCTGACTGCGGTTACTCTTAATATGCACTGCGTAGGCTTGATATTCAAAAGCCTTGCGGCAAATAAAATTCCGTCGGATGTGGATTTGTGGGCTGTGGCAGCGTCCGGTTTGTACATTTTCGCGGTAGGCTTTGTGTCGAAGTTCAGGCCCGGAGTGCATTTTTTTGTGAAACTCGGACTTTTCTCGTTCGGGCTCTGTATGCTCGCGGGAACATTTGTGGCGTTTTACATCATGTATTACGTAGGGACGTCGCTGACGGTCAGCGTGCTCTCACTTCTTTTTTTGGCGGTAATGATTTTCAACTTTACATAAAGAAAACGCCGCAGCCCGCTCCAGAATCTCAGGGTGCCGTTCTTACCAGTTAAGGCGGCATTTTTTTATATTGTTTATAGTGGATTGTCATTATATAATCAACCGAATATGGAAAAGGAAAAGAACAATACTGCCCCGGCAAGCTTGGCTCGCGAGCTGGTGCTTAACGAATTATTCGACCTTACGCTTTATAAACGCTTTTTGGCGTTCGCTAAGGGCGATACAAGCGTTATGCTTTCAGGGCTTGTCGAAGTCGAGACCAGGCACGCGCAGTTCTGGCAGGATTTTTTTAAAATAAAAATAGAAAAGCTTGATTTTCTTCGACGCGTAAAGCTGGAGTTTTTTGTTCGTTTCTCGCGAGTTTTCGGAGAAGCGGGAATGCATCTGATAATTGAAGCAATAGAAATTCACGGCATAAGGAATTATCTGCACGTTTGGGATATTTATAAGAACGAACCGCTTGGCGAAGCGGTCCGCGGAATACTTAACGATGAATTCGTGCACGAAGACGAAATAGTTTCGCTTGCTTCAAGCAGGAGGATACATCCGGAGCGCGTGCGCGATATTTTCCTCGGGCTGAACGACGGCTTGGTTGAGATAGTCGGCGCAGCGAGCGGCTTTTTCGCCGCTTTCCAAACCACTACTGCGGTTTTTATCGCCGGATTTACCGTTGCCATAGCCGGTTCGATTTCAATGGCTGCCGGTGCTTTCGGCGCTGTAAGTTCCGAGCATGAAATAGAAGACATTCAAAAGAAGAAAAAAATGTTTTTGCGCGAAAAAATAGAAGAGGAAGAAGCTTCGTCGCCGTATGTTTCTGCGGCGATAGTGGGCACATCGTATTTTATTGGCGCGACAGTACCGATACTGCCAGTTCTTTTCGGGGAAAAAAGTTTCATCTATTCTGTTTTGATAGCCATGGCGGTGGCGGTTCTTATTTCATATTTCCTGGCCTTCCTTTCCGGAATGAGCGTTGCCAAGAGGATAACGACCAACATAATTATAATCGCCGTGGCGGTGACCATCACTTACAGCATAGGCGTTTTTGCAAAGGGAGTTTTCGGAGTAAAGATTTGACGTTTTGCCTCGGAATTGACCTTTGCGCCACTTAAGTCTTAATATGAAATCCGTTGCTTGATTTGTATGCAGTAGCCGTTTCAATGGAGGTTTGCCATGTTCAATATCTCGAAAGGAAAGGAAGATGTACATGATCATTTTCGGAAGCTCCTCTTATCGTGCCTTCAGAAGAGAACCGGGTTTTCCAAAACGGTTTTTATCAACGAGGCCGCGCGGCTCGGAATTTCAAAGAATAAGTTCTTAACGGATTTCGCACGTCTTTTTGAAGATGCCGCCAAAAGGATAAGCCTTCTTTGGGTGGGACATCCCGAAAGCTGGGCAATGCTTCTTTTTGACGCCAGAGGCACGGAATATTTCGAAGATTTCAAAATATTGTCTCCGTTCTGGGGCAATGTGATTATCGCCATGGAATGCTTAAATGACTCAGCGCATTTTTTCGGCGATACTACTTGCTTTGGAAATGTTGCGTGGATTACCGACAAAATAAGGTCCGCGCTCAATTCCAAAGATTGGGTGTTAACCCAAAAAGACAAATACATCGTCATTTTCGACAAGGCTGGGCAGGAAGCTATTCACGAGTTTTGGATAGGTTCCGAAGACCCCGAAGTCCACGGTCCGCGCCATGACCAGCGGCCGTAAAGAAAAAAAGTAATGGCAAAATAGTTCGCGGTTGCGGCACAAACCGCGTCGCGTTAAGGCGCCGTATGGCAATTATGCGGCGCTTTTATTTTTTAAAGTAAAAACTAGTATTTTTAAGATATAATTGAACCAATGAGATACGAAGTCAGCGTCAAGCTCAAAAAAGATTTTATAGAAGTCGATGGCAATAAAATTGTCATTGGCGTGAAAGCCGTTCCTGAAAAAGGCAAAGCCAACGATGAGGTTATTAAAAAAATCGCCAAACATTTTGGCGTTCCAAAAGCAGCAGTAAGGATAATTTCAGGCGCAACGTCAAGAAAGAAAATAATTGACGTGGCTCCGTGAATTTATGGCTGGAATTTGAATTTTTTCCAGAAATATTTAATACTAATTTTATTGATTTGCAATTTGTCATTAACCGATTAAGAAAGGATTTCAGAAATGAATAGCAATGAAGCAGTTAACGCGGCGCTTGATGGCGAGCGGGAAGCATTTGAGCGGAGAGCCAAAGCGATGTCTGAAAGGAACGGAAACGTTCCGGAACAGCCGGTATTTAGTCCGCAACTCCCTCGATCTGCCAAGTTTCCGAAAAAGATAAAAGGCAAAAATTTGCGCAAACCGCGCAAGTAAAGCGCGGCGCATAACACGGCCGGTCAAAGATGACCGCGCCGTTTTTATTTTAAATAAAAGAAGGCCGCAGTCGTGAGAACGCGGTCCTTTTAGTTAATCCATGACCGTTCTTGCGGTTACGGAGCCGGTTCGTATATGAACCCGCCGCATTCTTCGCAGGCGGAGCCGATGCCCAGCGTAATTATTTCGCAGTTGCGCGGCGGTTTACGCGTCGCCATCATATCCTCACCCCACCCTTTCGCGATTTTCATTATTGTAGCGATGCGCAGGGCGTTGGTTACGAACAAAGTATTTGTGCCGAATCTTTGATCTGTAGCCCAGGTATTGAGAGAGTCGATAGTTTCGCTTTCGAAATCCAGGGAAGGAGAGATGCCATCCGGCCTACAGTCGTGCCGCATTATACTGCCAAGACACGGCTTCCTCCGGTTTTCGTAATAGAATTTAACATTCATATCCCTTTCGACGAGTTTCCAGTCGCATATTACCGGCACTTTCAGCTTTTTGGAAAAATATTCCGCTGTGCCTCTGGCGCCACCGATAGGCGATGCCATCAACATGCGCACTTTTTTGCCCCAAGACGAATTGGCAAAATTCTCCGCCGCCTCTCTTGCCTGAAGTATTCCGGTAAGGGACAAATCGTGGTATGGGTAGTCCAAAATTGTATCTTCGGAAAACTCGTCCGCTTTCCCTTGTCTCGCGAAATGGAAAATTCTCCTCGGGCTTCTATCGGAAAACTCTCCGCAGCGCGCACAGCCGAATTCTATCCCCGCTGCTTTGTCCAATACTGCAACTTCTTTGCTTTTCTGGTTTGCCATGGCGCGGCTCCTATCCGTTGTTAAGTTTTGAGGGTGCTATGAATTATGTTTACACCTGTCGCAAAAACATGTCAATAAAATCATTATCTTTATCTAAAAAAGAAAACAAAAAACGGCCGCCTCACACAGCCGTTTTTGTTTAATTGAGGCAATTTCAATCCTCAAACAGATTATAACATATTGTTAAAATGCAACAATATGTTCATTTGGTTCACTCGCCGCAAATAAAACTTCTGGCTTTATTTGCGGACTCGCTGCCAAATGTAGCAAATTCATCCCAAAAAAGTACAATTACTATTCAACAGGGAGATAACGCCAAAATGGCAGAGACAAAGGAAATAATATTTATCGACAAGCCCCGCGGGATAACTTCTTTCGGGGTCATCGCCATTTTGCGCAGGAAACTGGGGATAAAGCGCATAGGCCACGCCGGGACGCTAGACCCTTTCGCCACCGGGCTTTTGATAGTCGGCATCGGTGCCGGAACGAAAAAACTGAAAGAATTCGAAGCGCTGCCGAAAACTTACGTTATGGATGTTTTTTTGGGGAAGCGCACCGATACGGGCGATCCCGAAGGGAAAATAATCGAAGAAAAAAAAGTTGGCGATGTTGAATCATCCAATGTGGAAAAAATTCTTGCCGGAATGGAAGGCGAACTGGAATTGCCTATACCGCAATATTCCGCGGTGAAGCACAAGGGTATCCGCTTATACAAATACGCGCGGCGGGGAATAAAAATAGAACAGAAGTTCAGGAAAACCGAAATTTTCAAGTTAAAGCTTTTCGGTGTTTCCCGTAGCGGCAACAATCCTGTCCTGCGCGTGGAAATGGATTGCGAAAAAGGAACTTACGCGCGAGCGGTAGGCGAGGAGTTGGGGCGGCGGCTCGGGATTCCGGCGATGCTAGCGGAATTAAGGCGCACGAAAATAGGCGATATCAGCGTTGATAATGCAAAAAAACCGGAGGAAATATGAAATTCAACCGTAATTTTGTATAATACGAGGCATAATATTCCGCAGGCGGCAATAATTTTATCGACTGCGTTGCAAAATAAGTTTACTATCTCATGGGATAGTAAATGAAAGAAAGGTCGCAGCTAATTCTCTTCAATAAATATCTTATGTTCAATTCGATTCTCCCGGCTAGTTCCGTGCCTGCCAATGTATGGCTTATTTTGGCGCTGATATGGTCACTGCCATGGAAAGGCGTTGCGCTTTGGAAAGCCGCCAACAAGAAAGACAAATGGTGGTTTATAGCGCTTTTGGTAATAAACACTTTGGCCATTCTTGAAATCCTTTACATCTTCTACTTCAGCAAGATGGGCGAGAAGAAAGATAAAGGCGGCAAGGATAATTAAGATAAATATTTTCTGGCAGCGTTACGAGTATGTCCGCTACTACATGTAGTAGCGGACATACTTTATTTGACAAGAAGTGTGTTTATGATGTAGTTTAATGATACGAAACAGCAGCTTTAAATTATAAATACTCCCTGCATAACTTTAAAAGGTGAACGAAATGCCCATGGTGACATCGGAAGTGTTGGAGCTGGCAAGAAAACTTAACGTTCTTGCAAAAGACAGCTCAAAAGCGGCGGCGGAAGTTCTCTCGAAACCCGGCATTGTGGACCAGAAGAAGATGAAAAGAATGATCGCAAGGGCCGAGACTATGATAATAAGAATCAAGGCTCTTCAGTCGGAACTGAGCGGATCACACTAAAGGAGAACAAAATGTCGTTAAATCCTTCAGTTGAAAGGTTTCACGAAAAACTAATCAAACTTGCTGGTGCCGGTTCAAGGATAGGCCTGGCAGCGGCATCGGCCATGGCAAATTCGTGTGGAATGAGCGAAATCACCAGAAGCGTCATAAGCGACCAGCTTGATGGCACTATCAAAAAGATGGACCATCTGGCGAATGCGCTCGAAAGAATCGGCCAAAAGAGCCGACAAGCCTAAGGCATAGCCGTTCCTCGCTTTAATGCCAGACAGTAAGCCCTTGCAGCAGCATGCGGGGCTTTTTTTCGCCGTTTTGCATTTCAAGATTGAACTCGCGATTTTGAATTTGACTTGCGCTTCCGGAATATGTTTTGCTTTATAACATGCAGTAAGTGGTAACTTGTCAATTTTTATTTGGTTTTATTTGGGAGAAAGCTATGTTTAGCGAAAAGTCATTATCAGTTTTCAAGGGCGGTCAAGCGAACATTCGCAGGCTTGCGGAAGGCGCCGGATACAGTTTGTGTGGAGGGATAATGGATATCTCTTCTGGGGGCGGCACTGAGGACGACGGCTTGCTGGTGGTATTTTTCAGTTGGCTTGCAAAGGATGCGGGATTCCCGATGTTTTCACAGCGATGGGTCGTCGAGAAAGAAAAAACAAAGCATTCGCTGAAAATTGCCGATTGCAGCACCTGCGGCGTTTTGTCCAGCTCGCATAGCGGCGGACATTTGATGTTCATCGAAACGCCTTGGGAACGCATCACGCTTTACGGCAAGGGCGCCGGCGGAATAAACCCAGCCGATGTCGAAGGGCTTCTGCTAAGAAGCTCATTGGCAAGACGCTGAAGCATTTCGTTATTTGCCTCATAGGAGGTAGCCAATGAAACTTACGGAAGCAATTCTGGCTTCCTATGTCGGAGGCCAGATGGCGGTTTTGAACAAGGTGCCGGGGAAAGTGATATGCACTCATCGCGGCGAAATCATAATAATATCGCTCGATGAAAAATTTCTCCGGCTAATCCTTGCCTGGTACGCCAGCAGCAGCCCGTTTTCGTGGAACATAGTCGGTTACGGAACGGAACGCCGGAAAACCTGGGAATGTTTGCGGCCAGAGGGTCGACAAGAAACATCAGGGGAGGAGAATGCATTTTCCTCGAATCCGAAGTGCTCGGCCAGGAAATCATTCTCTATTCGCGCGACGGCGAAAAACTTGACCCCAGAATGGTCCAAGGCTTTGATTCATTGTTGGCGTACGGGAAAAGGAAAGGATGACAACATGAGCAAGATAACTCGGCAGGCTATGGAAGTTCCATACGCCTGCTTTTTGTTTTTATGAAAGAGAATTGACCAAAAAAATGAATAAGAAATAAGAAATAAGTATTCCAGGCACTATGATATATCATAGTGCCTGGAATAAAGTTATGAACAGGTCAGTAAAAACCATTTTGCTACAATATTGGAAAGCCTAGTGAGGGGGCCGATTTCTTCGGCTCTTTTCTTTTTTTGAAAATCGACTATTCAGTATTCCATTTTTATGAAAAACACGCTCTATCGCATTTGGCGCATTGCCAGAATCCCGCTGGCGATTATTGTGGTTTTGTATGTCGGCCTTGTTATCTATCGCATACCGGCGGCTCAGGAACGTTTGAAAACGGAAGAAGCTGTTAAGAATATACAATCGCAGAAACTTACTCTTGCCGACGTAATGGGTAAAAATCTTCCGCCGGAACCGGATGCCGCTCTAAATAATTCAACAGTTGAAGGTATTGACGCAAACAATAACGGCATCCGCGATGATGTCGAGCTTGCCATTTTCAAATTACATCCGGATTCCGCGCGCATTCGTGCGGCAGAGTTGCAATATGCGATGGCGTTGCAAGGAGAATTGAATGACACCTTTAATATCGAAACATTAACTGCGGCCGTATGGGAAGAAAGTAGAGGATATTTTTGCATAGATAGTACTTTCCCTAGGCTCCCCAAAAATGCGAGCAACGAAGAATTAAATCAACAAGACAATGATTTTAACTCAAGGATTACGGAAGTTAAAAATCTTGTCCTTAATACAAGTGCGAGAGTTCAAAAGAGAGAGGATATATTTAATAAATATATGTCTTCTCATACAAGCCCCTCAAATGATTTTTGTGACATTGATTTTTTTAAATTACCCAATTAAACATGCGTTTTATATTATTCTCGACAATTTTATTAATAGCGTTTTTGCCAATCTATGCATCAGCGTTATGTAAAGATGATGGTTACACCGTAGTTTATGTAAATGGGATTTTGACGCAAAAACAGGAAGCAGATAATGATAGAGATGCTTTACAGAGACAGTTTCTTAGATACTCCAATGTTCAGGGAGTCATATTTCGTACCGGCTACAACGAATCTCATCTTGCTGGTTTAGGTGATTTAATTGAATCAGCATCCCAATCTCTTGGTTCTCCTGTTAGTAGTTATGACAGAGATAATATACTTCTAGATATATATCCCAATGTATCAACTCGGAAGATTCTTTTACTCGGGCATTCTCAGGGTACATTCTATACGAACGAAATTTACGATTATTTATTGAAAAATGGCGAGCAGAAAGATTCGGTGGGTGTATATAATATCGCGACGCCGGCAGCCTATGTTTCCGGAGACGGACAGCATCTTACTTCTCAAAACGATAAAGTTATCAATTCGGTGCGTAATGGTGCATTGGCCGCAAAAATAAGTCAGCCGCTTCCTGCAAATATCGTTATACCTCTTACATCTTCCGAAGCAGCTGATCCGTTTGGCGGACACTCATTCAGTGAGGTATACCTTGCCAATGCTTCGGCAAAAATAATTTTCGATGTAGACAACGAGCTCAAAAAACTTTCAGTTCCAGAAATTTCCGGCCAGGTCGGAACAAATCAGGCAGGCTCATCTCAGGAAGGCTGTTTCACCCCTCCGCCGAAAAACATTTCGTATTATGCGCAAAAAACCATTTTCGCGGTTGCCGACCCTGTTGCGACAGGAGTTGTTATAGCGGGCAAAAACACTGTTGAAACGGGAAAAATAACATATAGTGGCGCACTGGCGGCAGTGCAATTGGTAGTAAATGAAGCGAAAAATATATCCGCAAACATTTCTCATCAAGGCGCGGCACTGATAGGCAATTTGCCTTACAATTCGAGCCAGCAAAAAAATGAGCAGGTTCTGACCGATAATAATTCCGGCGATGGTCAAATTCAAATGGAAGCTAAACCGTCCGAGACTCCTCAAGAAAATGATTCTCCTCAGCTTGCGCTGAACACCGACGACAACGCGAATAACGATATTTCCATGACTTCACAGGAGCCATCAACGTCTTCCGATGCAAATACTTTTGACTTGAATAATGTGACTGAAAATAGCACGAGCGCGGAGCCTGAAGTTCCGGAATTGAATGTAAATAATTCGGGCGGAGGAGGAGGCGGAGGTCCGCCTCCTCCTGTCGGCGGCTCGAGCCTGGCGCCTAATCAGCCAAGCCAGGATAATTCTGACAGCGAAAATAATTCTAATATTGATAATTCCCAGACGAACGCAACTTCGTCTCAAAACGAAAATTCGTCTTCAACGCCTTTAAATTCTTCATCTACTCCCGATATACCTAATTCTTCATCTACGCCGGAAATTTCAAATACTACGAGTACGGATACGACAGATACAACAGGCACAAATACAACAAGCACAGATGCAACATCTTCATCCAGTTCAAACAGCGGCATTTTAATAAGTGAAATTCTTTTCAACTCTTCCGGCGGAGACCAAGGAAAGGAATTCGTTGAACTTTATAATCCCAGCGACAACGAAGTAGATTTGACCGGATGGTCGCTCAAATATAAAAAGGAAAATGCCACATCAGTTGTTCCACTTGCTTCTTTCAAATCTCCATTACATCCCGAAGACAAAACTTTGATAAAGGCAAAAAGTTTTATCTTAATAGGTTTGAATTCATACGACCCTTTGAACTATTCGGGCAAGGCAGCCGATGTATTAAGAACAAGTATTTTGCCTAATGGAGAGACTATGGATGGGCAGGCAGAAAGAATAGAACTTACTTTGCATGATTCCAGCAGTTCCGAGGTGGATAATATTTTTTACGATAAAAATTCCATTTTAAGCGAAGGACAAAGTTTGGAAAGGAAATCTTTTCTTGAAAGCGCATGTATTTCCGCCCAGGCCAGTTCAACTTCCGGCGAGTTCTTGGGAAACGGCTGCGATACCGATACGACAGCAGATTTTGAAATAAGAATATCGCCCAATCCGCAAAACTCCGACAGCCTGCCGGAGCCTCGCAGCGCGCCAGTCGTAAATAATTTTCAAACCTCTTATGCTTTCACGCCGCGTTTTGATTTTTCGTGGGATTTATCAGCCGATTCGGAAGGTTCCACCTCGACCAACAAATATTTCATTTACGATACGACCAAACCAAGTTCAACGCTCGCGATTTTCGAATCGACATCGACTGCGACATCAAGCTATTCTTTCAGCGAAGTTGTAAACGAAGTTGGGATGAATTATGAATTCCGGTTTGAAGTTCAGGACCGGGACGGCCTATCCGGCGTTGCGACGACCACTCTTTTGGCAAATAGTTTTCTCGATAAATTTTCTTTTTATCAAGGAACCAGCACGAATGGAAACGGATATTTTTTTGACATGACAACAACGTCAAGCAGGCCTTTTTGGGATGCAACGAACTCCGGCGGCTATGGCGGATGGAGAGCGGTGGTTTTTTATCTTAATAAAGACGCGCCCAAGGAAGGTCAGTTGAGCACCAATAATCAGATGGTGCCCAGCGATAATTCCTATGTAAAAATCAGCTATGAAGGTTGTGGCGGCGGAAGCGGCAGTAATTCCAAAATCATTTTCCCGCTTAACGATGCTTCATGTGTTCCCGGCCCGCTTTCCGCTGGCGCGTATAGTTTCAGAAAACTGGAGGACTCTAGGCTTGTCGTTCCGCTTTCGAGTTCGACTTCCGATGTTTCTTTTTCCGAAAATGATTACATTACATTGGCTTTTTACGACTTCGGCGGGGGAGGAGGCGGCAGTCAATGGTTTAATCTTGCGGCGGTAGACAAGACCAAATATTATTTTAAGGACGCGTTGCAGAATCAGAACGCCCCGACAATGCCGGAAAATTTTTCCGTAAACTATGACAACACAAGAGGCAAATTGAATTTAAGCTGGTCGAGTTCCACTGATTCGGACACGCTCGATTATCTTATAAAATATGAAATAAATTATTCCACATCTTCCGTTTTTAGTGATTCCGATTGGCAGTCCGTAAGTACATTGCTTTCTACGTCTACCATTCCTGTTTATCCGAATTCATACAAAATTGGCGTACGCGCCGTCGACGATTTTAATAATGCTTCAGCGCCGGCAACCGCCGGCTGGAGTTTCCCGAATGGTTTTGCGCAGTTGCCATCGCAGCTTATTTATGAAGACATTGTCGGGAGTACCGGCAATTCGCAGAAATTTTTTGTCTCGGGCACCGCTTCAATTAAAAGCGTGGCATTATGGGGCGAATTGGACGGTGGAAATTATTGTTGCGGTCAATCGTACATACAAATAAGGAAAGATAACGAAGGCTGGATGGACAGCGAGATTTTCGGCACCAGCACTGCGAAAACAGTTGACAAGAACGCGGCGCCAGGGGAAATAGTTTATACCTTTGACACGCCGGTTCAGCTTGAAGCAAGTTCGTCGTATTGGATAGTCACATTTGCCGGTCCGTCTGCAACGACCAACGGCACAAGGTATTATGGCGGAACATCCGACCCTTACGCCGATGGCTATTGGTCCGGCCGTTACGCATACGACATTTATTTCCGATTCATTCAATAATTCTTTAATTATTTAATTCTTTTATCATTTCGCTATCTGATTTCGTCTACTACTACATGTAGTAGTAGATAATTATAAAACTATGGGGAAAATTAATGAATTTAAAGCAGGGGAAGAATGGGAGAAAAAAATTTGGCACAAATTTCTTGAGAACGTAGAGAATTCAAAAGGCGACCGGAAAATTTCTTGGTTTTTGGATAATATTCTCACTGAAAATGAGAAGAAATTTATTTCAAAAAGACTAGCAGCGCTTTCTTTGATTGAATCCGGTAAAAGTTATAAAGAAATTGGAAGAATTCTTTGGATTTCTCCGTGTACGATTAGCGCCATAAAAAAAGTAGCCAAGAGAACATCAGGTTATTTCAGTAATAGAGAGTATAGAATCAAGAATAAAAATAAAAAAAACATTAATAGCATAAAATCGCCTCCTTATACTATATTAAATTATTGGGCCGATTTGCCGTTACCTTCAAAATCAAAAAGGCAAAGGCGGCATTCTTAAATTTCTAAAAGCGAATACTATTGATATAATAAATTTTATTGTCCACTACTACATGTAGTAGTGGACAAAATCAAAGCGGTAAGCGATGAATATGGGAATGGAAGAAATGGAAAAAGATAAAAATAAAAAATTGAACGGCGATTTTGTCGCCATTTTGCATAACATAAGGAGCCTGCACAATGTCGGCTCCATTTTCAGGACCGCCGACGGAGCGGGCATCGGCAAAATTTATCTTTGCGGAATAACGCCTGCGCCGGTGGATAGTTTCGGCAGGCTCGTGCCGCAATTGGCGAAAACGTCTCTCGGGGCGGAAAAATCGGTGGAGTGGGATGCTTCGACTCGCTCAGCACGAGCAACTAATAAGTTGCTCGAAAAACTGAAAGGCGAAGGATATGAAATAATCGCGGTTGAGCAGAGTAAAAAATCAGTGCCGTTGAATAAATTCAAGGTTGGAAAGAAAAAAATATGCCTGATTGTTGGCAACGAAGTGAACGGGCTGCCAGCTTCAGTTTTGAAGCTCGCCGATAAAATCCTCGAAATTCCGATGTTTGGCAAAAAAGAATCACTGAATGTTTCCGTGGCTTTCGGCGTGGCTGCCTACCATTTGCGTTTATCCGCACGGGGGAAACGTGATATGATTTCATAAATCGTTTATCATTTATCAATGAGTAAAACCTTAATCGTGGTTTCAATACTGGCTGTAATAGCAATCTTTCTTGCCGTCGCGGCGGTTTATATTAAACCGTTTGGCGTGAACATTGTTAAAAAAAATCTGATTGTCGGAAGCCATACATTTGAAGTCGGGATAGCCGACAATATTGTAAGCAGGACTCAAGGCTTGTCCGGCAGGCCGTCTCTCGCCGAAAACGAGGGCTTGTTTTTCATTTTTTCATCGCCGGGCGTAAACGGGTTTTGGATGAAAGACATGAATTTCCCTATTGATATTGTCTGGATAAACGGAAACAAGGTAATCGGATTTTCGGAAAATCTGCAGCCACAGCCGGACAAGACGGTTTTCTCCCTCCCGGTTTATTATCCGCCCGGACCAGTTGACCGCGTTCTGGAAATAAATGCCGGCGCAGTTGAGAAATACGGCCTGAAAGAAGGCGACACGGTCAGTTTATAGGAATAATAATCATATGAAAGTCATTTCTCACGACGGACGGAGATATGTCCTGAAATTCAAAAGAGGAGAACATTATCCGGATGCTTTCATTGAATTTTTGGAAAAAGAAAAAATAGACGGCGGATTTTTCTACGGCCTTGGCGCCGGCACGAATCCGGAAGTCGCTTTTTACGATATGACTGAGAAAAAATATCTTACAAAACGCTTCAAGGGCGATCTTGAAGTCCTAAGTCTCACCGGCAATATTTCAAAATCGGGTAAAGATACAGCCGTACATCAGCACGTAACTCTCGGAAAAAAGAATTTCGAGGCCGTTGGCGGTCATTTGATGAATATGCGCGTGGGCGGAACGCTTGAGATATTTCTTATTGTTACGCCGGCGCTTAAACGCTCAAAAGATGTGGATACAGGTTTAAACCTTCTTGAGGTATAATAAACGCATGACTAAAACAAAAGTAGCAATAAACGGATTCGGGAGGATAGGGCGCCTATTTTTCCGCCAGGCATTCGACAATCCGGGAATAGACATAATAGCCATAAACGATTTGGGAGATATTGAAAATCTTGCCTATCTTTTAAAATATGACACGATTTACGGAAGATATCAGAAGCAAGTTGTCGCGGACAAAATGGCAGGCGCGATTATCGTTGACGGAAAGGCGGTAAAAGTTTTGCAGGTAAAGGAACCGGCGCAGCTTCCGTGGAAAGATATGGGAATTGACATTGCCGTCGAGGCCACGGGATTTTTTGAATCGTATGAAAAGGCGAAAGCGCACATTGATGCCGGCGCAAAGCGCGTCGTCATAACCGCTCCCGCCAAAGACCTGGAAGGTTCGGTTGATGGAGGAGGAAGAACGGTTCTGATGGGAGTCAATGACGGAGAGATGAAGACCACTGTTTTGACATCCAACGGTTCTTGTACGACCAATGCCACTTCGCCTGTCGTGCAAGTCATGTCAGAAAATCCGGGGATAGCGAAAGCGATTTTAACCACGGTGCACGGATATACTGCCACGCAAAACCTTGTCGATGGTCCCGCAAAAGGCAGCGACCACAGGCGCGGACGCGCCGCGGCGCAAAACATCGTGCCATCGACGACCGGAGCGGCTATTTCTGTGGCGCGCGCGGTCAAAGAGCTTGAAGGCAAATTCGACGGCATTTCCAACAGAGTGCCGGTTGCCTGCGGTTCGATAGCCGATATAACTTTTGTTACCAAAAGAAAAGTGACAGTCGAGGAAATAAACGATATTTTTAAAAAAGCCGCGTCCGAACCTAGATGGCAGGGAATTTTGAAAGTCACCGACGACCAGCTCGTTTCTTCGGACATCATCGGAGAACCTTACGGCGCAATCGTCGACCTCAAATTGACTAAAGTCGTGGACGGCGATTTGGTAAAAGTATTTTCCTGGTATGACAATGAGTACGGATATGTATCGACTCTTGTAAAACACGTTTTGTTCGCGGCGCAAGCGATATAGTTCAGTTAATAAATTTATGGTTATTTATTTAGGCTCCGACCATAGGGGATTTAAACTTAAGGAAACCGTAAGCGGTATTCTCAAAGGGAAGGGATACGAGGTGGTTGATTTCGGGAACTCGGCTTATGACGAAGGCGACGATTACGTGGATTTCGCGAAGATGGTGGCGCAGAAAGTGAGCTTTAATCCGGAAGTCAGCAGGGGAATACTTTTCTGCGGTTCCGGTGCCGGAATGGATATGACGGCGAACAAATTCAGGAAAGTGCGTTCTGTCCTCGGCGTTTCATCGGACCAGGTCTACTCCGCAAGGCACGATGACGATGCGAATATTTTGAGCATTGCGGCCGGTTTTATCGGCGAGGAAGACGCAAAAAAAATGATAGATGTTTTTCTTGAAACTCCTTTTGACGGGGAAGAGCGGCATCGGAGGCGATTGGATAAGATGACGCAAATAGAACAAACCTGGTCTTAGGAAACCAATTCTCAATTTTCAAGTATCAATTTACAATAAATTTACATTGATTCAGTTAACGAGTGACTTGTTAATTTTTTTAGATCGAAAATTCAATGAAAATTGTAAATTAGTAATTAGAAATTTATTAAAAACCTGATATGGAAATAATTCCGGTAATAAATTGCCAGGACGAAAAAGCGGTAGCCGAACGCGCCCAAAAAATAAGCGGCTTCGCCGAATGGGCGCACATCGATGTTTCCGACGCTAAATTCACTTTCAATAAAAGCTGGGGCGACGCTTCGGCGTGGCCGAAGATAGGGCAAAATCTCAATTTGGAAGTCCATTTGATGGTGGAAAATCCCGAAAATGAAATCGACGCCTGGCTTAGAGTTGGGATAAAGCGCCTTATAATACATCTCGAAGCGATAAATGAAAAAATTTTTTCCGAAATAAAAAAGAAAACAGACAGGGATAAGGTGGAGCTTATGATCGCGGTCAGGCCCGAAACGCCGGCAGAAAAACTGATGGCTTATTTCAAAGAGGTTTCGGAATTCCAGGTTTTAGCCGTTTATCCGGGCCCGTCGGGGCAGAAGTTCCAGACTTTGGTTGCAAAAAAGATAAAATTTTTGCGACATGAAATGCCGAATGCTACAATTGAGGTTGACGGAGGCATAAACGAAGAAACAGCAAAGTTGGCGAAATCAGCCGGAGCGGATATAGCTGTTTCCGCTTCTTATATTTTCAATAGCCCGGACCCGAAAGCAGCTTATGAAAAATTATCTTTGATTTAAATGGAAATTTTAAACGAAAACCCCGCACTAAAAACAAGTTTTAGTACGGGGCAAGAAAATTGAAATTTAGTTTACAATTAACAACATGGAGATATTAAATGAAAAGAAGCTAAAATATCTTGAGGAGATGGCAGACCGCTTGCGGCAGGATACCATAGAAATGGTTTCGCGCGCCGGTTCCGGACATATTGCCGGACCGCTCGGCATGGCCGACATAATTTCCGCTTTTTATTTCCACATTCTGAACCACAATCCAAAGAAGCCGATGTGGCCCGACCGCGACCGCTTCGTTCTTTCAAACGGCCACACTTGTCCGGTTCTCTACGCGGCCATGGCTCGTTCCGGATATTTCCCAATTGAAGAGTTAAAAACTTTACGGCAACTCGGCTCGCGCCTTCAGGGCCACCCTCATCGCACCGCTCTGCCCGGAATCGAAACAACTTCCGGGCCTCTCGGTTCCGGCATATCGCAATCAATCGGAATGGCGCTGGCAGCCAAACTCGACAATAAAAAATACCGGGTTTATTGCATGACTTCCGACGGCGAGCACGAGGAAGGTAATACCTGGGAAGCAGTGATGTTCGCCGGAAAAAATAAGATGAGCAGTCTGACGGTTGTGGTAGACAGGAACAATATCCAAATAGACGGATTTACGGAAAACATAATGCCACTCGAACCTTTCCGTGAAAAATACGAAGCGTTCAACTGGCACGTCCTCGAGATAGACGGCCATAACATAGAGCAGTTCGTTGACGCGGTCGCCGAAGCAAAGGCTATTTATGAAAAACCGACCGTCATAATCGCGCACACCATTCCGGGCAAAGGCGTCAGTTTCATGGAACAGGATTATTTATGGCACTCAAAACCGTTTAAAAAAGGGGAAGCCGAAGCGGCGATAAAAGAAATAAGGACGCTAAAGGGCAAAATAATTTCCGAACATCAATAAATAAAATGACGGACAACCAGATCCAAAAAACTTATCCGCGCGACGTATTCATGCATCTCTTGAATACCATCACGCTTTACATAAGCGCTTTCAGTTTCCTGAATCTCGTTTTCGATTACATCAATTTCGCTTTTCCGGATAAACTTAATCCTTATTACGACCCAGGGAATTCGATACGCTGGACACTTTCGCTTTTCATAATAATTTTCGCTGTTTTCGTCTGGACGTCGAGGTTCATAGAAAAAGACCTGGTTGGCAATCCCGCCAAAAATGAATTGAAAATAAGAAGGTGGCTTATTTACCTTACGGTGTTTTTGGCGGCGCTTCTTCTTATCGGAGACATGGTGGCGCTTGTATATAATTTTATGAATGGCGACCTGACTACGCCGTTTATTCTTAAAGTCTTTTCCGTTCTGGCTTTGGGCGGAGTCGTATTTTGGTATTACATTTACGATCTGAAAAAGAAACCGGGAGAATTTTCTCCGAAAGCGAAAATCGTTATCTGGGGCTCGGTTATTGCCGCGCTCGCGGTTATTATTTACGGATTTTATATCGCCGGCTCGCCGTTCAAGCAGCGCCTGGTAAGATTCGATAGCCAGCGCGTTTCAGACTTGCAGACGATACAAAACCAGACGGTTTATTATTGGCAGCAGAAGAACAAACTGCCCCAGACGCTCAACGATCTGGCAGACAATATTTCCGGATTTATTCCGCCGTCCGACCCTGACACCAATCAGCCGTACGAATACAGAGCAACAGGAAATCTTTCTTTTGAACTTTGCGCCAATTTCGCTTTATCTTCCAGCGACTCGGGCTTGGCGCAGGGATACGCGGTTCCTGCCGGCGTTAAAGATAATTGGGAGCACTCGGCAGGGCGAGTATGTTTTACCCGTTCGATAGACCCGGAACTTTATCGGACAATAAATACAAAACCATTGCCGGCACCCATTCAATAAAATGCTTAACCCACACGCAAAAATAAACCAGTCGGTTTTTTCCGACGATATACCGCAAGCTCCGACCAGGAACGGCTACGGCGAGGGATTAGTCGCTGCCGGAGAATCCAATAAAAATGTCGTTGTTCTTTGCGCCGACCTGACCGAATCAACTCGTTGCGAAGCGTTCGCCAATAAATTTCCCGAAAGATTTTTCGAGTGCGGAGTGGCCGAGCAAAATTTGGCGACTATTGCCGCCGGGCTCGGAGTTTCCGGGAAAATACCTTTCATCTCCTCGTACGCAACTTTTTCTCCCGGGCGGAATTACGAACAAATCCGCACAACCGCCGCTTATAACGATTCCAATGTGAAAATTGCCGGACATCACGCCGGAATTTCCGTCGGTCCGGATGGCGCCACGCATCAGGCTACGGAAGATATTGCCATAATGCGCGTAATACCCAATATGAAAGTCATCGTTCCATGCGACGCAATCGAAGCAAAAAAAGCAACGATGGCTTCGGCAAAAATATGGGGCCCGATTTATTTGAGATTCCAACGCGAAAAAACACCGATATTCACCACTGACGAAACGCCGTTCATTCCGGGGAAGGCGGAAATATTTTGGGAATCGAAAAAACCGCAGGTTCTTATTGCCGCTTGCGGCGCTCTTGTTCATCAGGCGCTCGTTGCCGCGCGCGAATTGGAAAAAATGAAAATAGGTTCGGTAGTTTTGAATGTGCACACGATAAAACCGCTCGATGAAGAGAAGATAGTTTCATTAGCCAAAAAGACCGGAGCAGTTGTTACTGTCGAGGAGCATCAGATAGCCGGCGGCCTCGGCGGAGCGATCGCGGAAGTTTTGGGACGGAAAGCGCCGACGCCGATTGAATTCATCGGACTTCACGATACTTTCGGAGAATCCGGAGCACCGGAACAACTTTTGGAAAAATACGGAATGACGGCAAAAGATATAATCTCCGCCGCCAAGAAAGTTACGAAAAAAAAGTAATTATCAGAGGAGTTTTTATTTGTTAAAATTTAGCAATGAATGAAAGGCGTGCAAACGCATCGATAATCGCAGCTTCCTCCGCTACTGCGCGTGATAGCACTACTACATGTAGTAGTGGACATAAGATAAGCAAGCCGTCATCTCGACAAGCTCAAGGTTATGTAAAAGACCGCACCTCCTTCATCCCCCACATAACTTCTTTTTTGAAGTTATGTGGGGGATTCACCCTTCCTTCTTCG
>DATKTR010000017.1:0-2853 GCA_035531015.1 Minisyncoccota bacterium
CCGGTATGGGGCAAGCTTGGCGACACAATCGGCAGAAAAAAAGTTTATATGCTCGGGTTCGGGCTTTTTATTTTCGGCTCGGTATTGGCGGGATTCGCCTGGAATTTCACTTCCATGATAGTTTTCCGCATCATACAGGCGATAGCCAGTTCCGCCGATTATCCGACGGCAATGGCAATAGTCGCCACAACTTTCAAAAACAATAAACGGCGCGCTCAGGCACTCGGCATCTGGTCTTCGGCTTTCGCGGCGAGCGCCATAATGGGTCCGCTTCTCGGCGGCCCGCTTATAGATAATTTTGGATGGCGCTCAATTTTCTTTTTGAATCTGCCCGTGGGCATAGTCGGCATGCTGATGGCGTCGGTTTTCATCCGTGAGTCGGTGGTGCCGAAAATAAAGCCTTCTTTCGACTGGTGGGGCGCGATAACGCTCGGAATATCTCTTTCCTCTCTCGTTCTTGTGCTGGATAAAGTTACTGATTGGGGCTGGCTGTCTTTGGAAAGCATCGCCTGCTATGTTTCAGCATTGGCTTTCGGAGCCATATTCGTTGCCATCGAACGGCATATCGACGAACCGATGGTCGACCTCAAATTTTTCAAAATACCGGTTTTTGTGAACGTGCTCGTGAATAATTTCATCGTCTTTATGGGAATGATGGGCAGCGTTTTTCTGATTCCGATATTCGCTCAGACGTTTTTGGGATACGACGCCACGCAGTCCGGATATCTTTTCATTCCAATGGCCGTCGCCATGATGGTAGTCGCGCCATTCGGCGGCGCTTTAACCGGGAAGGTTCGGGCGGGATATGTCATCGCCGCGAGCACTTTTGTGGCAGCGATAGGCCTTTTCCTTTTTTCGGTATATCTTGACCCGCGTTCTGGCGCCTTAGACATAATAATTCCTCTCACGATAATGGCCATCGGACTCGGTTTCGGCATGCCTCAAAGGACCAATATCATCGCTTCGACAGTTCCGGAACGCGAAGTCGGCGTGGCTTCATCAATTCTCGCGCTGGCCCGCAACATCGCCGGGGCTTTCGGAATTTCCCTTTCTTCGACTTTCCTGGTATGGGCTGGGGAAAATAACGCGATTGAGATAGCTAAAAACAGTATCATAAATTCCACCAATCCTATTATTCATAGTCAATTTGTTCAATTGATAGAACTGAAAGCGCAAATAGACGCCTATGGTTCGGTGTTCCTGATTTCGGCGGGGCTTGTTTTGCTCGGAGCCATCCTCGCGCTTTTCATAAAAGTCCCTCATGAAAAAATCGTAACGGTGCACATGGAAAGCTAATGTTTAAATGTTAAACTTTATCGGAACATGCCGAAGCCATCAGGTAAAATATTTATCTCGATAATTGTCTTGGCTGTAGTTGCGGGTTCAGCAATTTTTTATTTTCGGAAAAAACCGGAGATAAAACAAATTGCCTGCAGTCAGGAAGCAAAACTTTGTCCTGACGGTTCATATGTCGGACGCACTGGGCCGGATTGTGAATTCAAGGCATGTCCGCCAGTGCCGGCTGCAAGCAGTACGGATGGAGGAGCGGGCATTTTGCCATACAATTCAGGCGTGCGTGGAACGGTATTGCTCGGACCAGCGTGTCCGGTAGAGAGAATCCCACCAGATCCGGGATGTGCCGATAAATCGTATTCCGTGAACATATCCGTATTTCACGCCGGCGCGAGCGCGCTTTACGCAAGCGGGAAATCCGATGAGAATGGTATATTTCAATTTTCGCTTCCGCCGGGCTCTTATACGCTCAAGGCGGAAAGCGGCTCAATGTTTCCCAGATGTGGCAGCGCGGACGTAACAGTCGGTCCGATTGGATACGCAACAACCACTATTTTCTGCGATACAGGCATCAGGTAGCCATGTTTTCCACACCCCCTTGCATCCTTAAAAGGTATATGTTATACTATTCATACTTGTAAGGTTCTACTTGGGCTTGAGGTTGTGCAGCTATAAGCGGCATCTACGTAAGAGCAGGGTAAGAGATGGGTCGCTTACATGTAAGTAAAAAAACAAATAATGGCCAAAAAATTATACGTCGGCAACTTGTCCTACGGGACAACTCAGCAGACGTTGCAGGACCTCTTTGCAGAGGCTGGCAATGTCGCTTCCGCCGCCGTTATTATCGACCGGATGTCCGGACGCTCCAAGGGTTTTGGTTTCGTAGAAATGTCTACGGAAGAAGAAGCCCAGAAAGCCATCGAGATGTTCAACGGCAAGGAAGTTGATGGAAGGAAACTTACCGTCAATGAAGCCAAGCCGATGGAACCGAGAGGCGACAGGAACGGAGGAGACAGAAACCGTTGGTAATCTAAAAGAAAAACCCCGATAAACCGGGGTTTTTCTTTTACGCGGCTTCCCTCGGGAGGCCGCGTTTCATTTATAAATTACCCAATTTGGTATAATAGAAGCAGGAAAGGTCGATTTTATTTTATGTCAAATCTATGAAATATCTTCACATTATTTCCTTTATCCTTCTGATAATCGGCGGATTAAACTGGCTTCTCTATGCGTTTGGCTGGAATCTGGTGAATGCGATTTTCGGAGGCATTCCGGCGCTTGAACAGATTATTTACGTACTCGTGGGACTCGCCGCCGTTTACGAAGCCGTTACGCACAAGAATAACTGCAAAGTTTGCGGCATGTAATAACGGTTTTGTTGCGCAGATGCCCCTCCGGCCGCGGCCGGAGGGGTTTTGTACTAAGTTCAACAAGTAAGTGCAACACTTCGGCCTGCCTGCCGCAGGCAGGTACAATACGAAGTGTATGAAATACAAACATTTATCGGTTGAGGAGAGGGAAAAGATACAGGAAATGCTCTGGCAAAAAGCCTCAATCAGA
>DATKTR010000018.1:0-15080 GCA_035531015.1 Minisyncoccota bacterium
GGAGTTGAGATAAGCGTTACTGACGAGAATGGGAAAAATCTTTTGCATAAATCCATACCTAAAGAACAACTAAATCGCTTTGGAAAGTATCTTCTTGATTCCGTGGCGACCAACAATTACGGGGAACTTTTGGCGATGAAGCACGCAATCGAAATAGCCGGAAAGAAAAAAATAAAAAAAATCTTCGGCGACAGCAAGCTTGTCATCGATTATTGGTCAAAATGGAAAATAAAAAGAAACGATTTGCCCGAAGAAACGGTTGAGCTTGCCGAAGAAGTTTCCCGGTTCAGGGGAGATTTCGAAAAGAGGGGAGGCGTTATAAAAAGGATTTCGGGAGCCGATAATCCGGCCGATTTGGGATTTCACAGATAAACAAAAACTCCATAGAATGGAGTTTTTGTTTATCGGCAATCCGTAAGCCGGATTCTGTCTAGGGCAACCATCTGTCTGGGCCATTGATTACTCGCTGGCTCTGGCGGCGCTCCCAGCGCGCGTAGCGCGCCAGGCTCGGCCTTGCACCCTGTAAGGATTTAGCCGTTTCATCTCCGCTTTTTATCCCTATCGCGGAGTTGGACCGTCTACGTTGGGATCGGGTCCTCCGTTTCTTTTCAAAAACGGACGTTTCTGCTCGCACCTCTCGCATTGCTGCGGCGGGTCGTTAACCCGTACGCTTGTCCGTTTTAAGGCGGACCGGTGTCCGGACTTTCCTCCCCTGAAATTGCTTTCAAGAGCGATTGCCTGGATTACCGACAACCAAATTATGCATTATTTGGCAAAAACAAGCAAGCACTGCCGACCTGCCCGACAAGGGCAAAACAAACCGAGCGCATAGTACGCTATGTGCTCGGTTTGTTTAATTGCTGTTCATTGATATCATTACCGGTTTTGTTTCCTTAGGCGGAAGCCCAAGGCCTCTGACAATCACAGATGTGTACCATTTTCTCCAGTTTCCCGAATTTTCGAGGATTATCCGCTTGGCGATGCTCTTTTGAAGATCGCAGTCATAAATGAGCTTGCCGAAGTCATCGCCTTTGGACAAAAGCCCATACTTCATGCCGTATTCTACGAAAGTACCCATTTGGAACTGAAGACAGCCGTAAGAATATAAGCCGTTCAAATCAAGAACCTTAAGGTTATTTCTGCCTTCGGATTCGAGGTAAACGAGTTTATCTATCCAATAATTAAGCGGTGATTCGTCTTTAAAGGCCACTACGGTTTTGTTTTGCTGATATGTGGTGGCAGGAAAAACGGTCGCGTTCGGTATCTGAGGCGTGCTTCCTCCGATTACCATACTTGCGGCGAATCCGGCTGCCAATGCTTTTGATATAAGTAATTGCATAGTTGATGGCTATTAGCTGCCATCGGAACTGTCACATAACTACCCCGGTAAATAAAAGACCCGCACTTAGCGAGTTTCATTTAACAATCTATTCAGTTGGCATAAGGTTAGCATGGTTGGCGGGAGAAGTCAAGGATTTTGCCAAAAAACGTTGAAAAACCTGCATTTTTAGGTATTATTTAGCCAATAAGGCATGAAAAGGGAAAAGCTCGCTGAAAAATTTTTCAACCGGCCAACACTGGCAGTCGCTCGGTCTCTTTTGGGTAAATTTATTGTCAGAAAATACGGCGGAAAGGAAATTGCGCTTATGATAACCGAAGTTGAGGCCTATGATGGCTTCAAAGACCGTGCTTCGCACGCCAGCAGAGGCAAAACGGCGCGCAATGCGCCGATGTTCGGCCGTCCAGGATATTGGTACGTTTATTTCACTTACGGAATGCACTGGCTGATAAACATAGTTACCAGGGAGACCGGATACCCGGCGGCAGCGCTTATTCGGGGTGGATTGACCGTTGACAGAAGCGGAGAGCCGGTTAAAGTTAGCGGTCCTGCAAAAACAGCCAAATTTCTGAAGATAACCGGCAAGTTCAGCGGCTTGCCGGCAAACACAAGGACAGGGTTTTGGATAGAAGACAGAGGCATCAGAATTCCCAAGCAAAAAATCCGGCGCGGGCGCCGTATCGGAGTGGATTACGCGGGAAAAATTTGGGCAAGTAAGTCCTGGAGATTTTTTATCGCTGGATTTCGGTCCTGACTTTTTCTGCTATGTTCAGCTTTCTAAGAGAATAGAGAAGAGCGACCATTATTATTGTCGCGACCACCGCGAATTCAGTCAGCCCTATTCCCACCAAAACTCCTATCGCAGCCGTTAGCCAGACAATTGCCGCGCTCGTGAGTCCGTGGACGCGGTCTTCATTTTTTATGATTATACCGGCCCCGAGGAATCCTATGCCTACGACAATGTTCGCTATTACTCCCAAAAAGCCGCTGTTTCTGGCTATCACCTCGGAAAGATTTCCGGGGGAAGCGGCGGTTATTATATAGGGGAGAGTAAGTCCGACTATCGAAAATATAGCCGCTCCGGCACTGACGGTCATTGCCGTCCTTACACCAACTTCTTTTCCAACGCGTTCGCGCTCCAATCCGATAAACGCCCCGAGCGCAATAGCGATTACCAGGCGCAGCAACATTTGTGAAAATGTAATCATTGAGATATTATAACACAACGAGTATCAAGTATCAGGTACCATGTTTCAATAAATAAAATGATAACCTACCAGGATTTCGAAAAGGTAGACATAAGGGTTGGAACAGTTGTTAATGTAGATGGGTTTCCGGAAGCCAGAAAGCCAACTTACAAATTAACAATAGATTTTGGTCCGGAAATCGGTACAAAAAAATCTTCCGTTCAAATCACAAAACATTACACAAAAGAAGAATTGCTCGGCAAGCAGGTTATAGGCGTTGTAAATTTTCCCCAGAAACAGATCGGGCCATTTACTTCGGAAACCTTAACGCTCGGTTTGCCTGACGAGAATGGCGACGTAGTATTGCTTATGCCAACAAAGAAAGTGCCAAACGGTAAAAAAATGTTTTAAAATGCGAACTTTTTCAGCGGACATAATCAAAAAAGAAGGGGAAGAAATAGAGATGACCGGCTGGGTTGAAGCGCGTCGCGACCACGGCAAGCTCGTTTTCATAGATATCCGTGACAGGAGCGGAATAGCTCAGGTTGTTTTCAATACTGCCGACATAAGCGAAGCCGGAGAATTGCGCCTCGAATATCTCATAAAGCTTACCGGAGTCGTCAAAAAACGTCCGGCGAAAATGTTCAATGACAATATTCCGACGGGACAATACGAAGTCCAGGCAAAAACGCTTGAAATTATCAGCAAGGCGGAAGCCATGCCGATTGCCGTAGACGACGACGGCTATGCGATAGACGAGGAAGTCCGTTTGAAATACCGCTACCTGGACTTGAGGCGCAGGCGCATGCACGAAAATATCGTCATCCGCGACAAGGCGATGACTCTTGTCCGCGAATATCTCCACAAACAGCATTTTATAGAAATCGAGACTCCGCTTTTGACCAAAACCTCGCCCGAGGGTGCAAGAGACTTTTTGGTGCCTTCGCGCGTGCAGCACGGCAAATTCTACGCTTTGCCGCAATCGCCTCAGCAGTACAAGCAGCTTTTGATGATTGCGGGATTCGAACGCTATTTCCAGATTGCGAGAGCGCTTCGCGATGAAGACAGCCGCGGAGACCGCCAGCCCGAACACACGCAGATCGACATGGAGGCGTCTTTCGTGAGCGAGCAGGAAATGAGGGATATAACCGAGGGAATGATGATCCATCTCGTAGAATCGCTCGGCAAAAAGATAGCCAAGAAGCCTTTTCCGGTTTTCACGCATGAAGAGGCGATGAAGCAATTTGGAGCGGATAAATTCGACCTTCGCGAAGATAAAGAAGACAAAGACACTCTGGCGTTCGCCTGGGTGATTGATTTCCCGCTTTTTGAAAAAACCGACGAAGGAGGGCTGACTTTCGCGCACAATCCTTTTTCGGCGCCGAAAGCCGAATACGTTGAGGAACTCCTGGCATCCGATGCCAGGAGAGACCAGGAAAAACTTTTGAATATGAGAGCCCAGCAGTACGACCTTGTCTGCAACGGATACGAGATGGCTTCGGGAGGCGTCCGCATCTCAAACCCGAAAGTTCAGAGAAAAGTTTTCGAAATAATGGGACTGACGCCCGAACAGACCGAAAGCCGTTTCGGGCACATAATAAAAGCGTATGAATTCGGAGCGCCGACTCACGCGGGAATTGCTCCCGGACTCGACCGCTTGATGATGATTTTGCGGAACGAGCCGAATATCCGCGAGGTTATCGCTTTTCCGAAAACAGGCGACGGCCGCGACCCGATGATGAATTCGCCGAGCGAGGTGGACAAAAAGCAGCTGGATGAATTAGGATTAAGCATAAATAAAAAATAAATTATAAAAATATGCAAAAGAAAAACCCAAAGGAAGAAATAACATTCGTAATGCTCAAGCCCGATGCCGTCCGCAAGGGGCTTATCGGAGAAATAATCGCTCGCTTTGAACGCCGCGACTTGAAAGTCGTCGCTCTCGAAATGTTCCAGCCGACTCACGAACAGATAGACAATCACTATCCGAAAGATGAGGCTTGGATTGCCCGCCTTGGACAGAAGACTTTGAAAACTTACGAAAAATACGGAATCAACGCAGTGGAAGAACTGGGGACCGACAACGATTTGGAAATCGGAAAAATGGTGCGCAAATGGCTCGTTGATTTTATGGTGTCAGCTCCGCTTGTCAGAATGGTTGTTCAGGGAATTCACGCCGTTGACGTCGTCCGCAAGATAGTCGGCCCGACATTCGGATATCAGGCCGAAATGGGAACGATACGCGGAGATTTTTCAAGCGACTCGCCGCTTTTGGCAAACAAAGAAAAGCGCGCTGCGATGAACCTCATTCATGCTTCGGAAACTCCGGAAGAAGCGGAACACGAAATAGAACACTGGTTTGGCAAGGGATTCAAGTTTCACTCTTACAAGAGGTTCGGCATTGATGAATAAGAAAGGCCGGAAAATTTTTCTCGCAAATAACATCCTTACAAACTGGAGTTTGTGAGGATGTTTTAATTCAAATGAGGAATACGACTTTGTGTTTCTTGGTTAAGGAAGACAAAGTTCTGCTCGCTATGAAAAAGCGGGGGTTCGGCGTAGGCAAATGGAATGGCGTCGGCGGGAAAGTCGAGAAGGAAGAGAACATAAAAGACGCGGTTGTCAGGGAAGCCAACGAAGAAATATCGGTTTCAATACACCCCGACCATTTGCGTCACCACGGCAGCATAAAATTTTCTTTCGACGGCAAGCCGGACTGGAATCAGGAAGTTCATATTTTTATAACCGAAAAATGGGAAGGCGAGCCGGCGGAATCCGAGGAAATGAGTCCGCAATGGTACGCGCATGGCGAACTGCCCTTCGAGAATATGTGGCTGGACGACCCGTATTGGTTGCCGAAAATCCTGGCGGGTAAAAGGATAGAAGGGGAGTTTATGTTCAACGAAAACGGCTCGGAAATACTGAAATTTGAGGTGCGGGAGGTATAATGAAATCATGAACAAAAACGAAGGATATCCTTTTAACGAAAAACTTGAAGACCTCGGAGTTGACCGTAAAGGGGGAAGGCCTGCTAAAAGAATAAGGAAATTTGAGAACCGAGATGATTTGGTTGTTCGTCAGTATCCTTTATTAAAGGATGTTGATAAGGAATTAGAGATAGCAACAACTATGAAGGGTCTTCTGAAGGAGCTGAATGACGATTATGGCATCGCGGTTCCTGAGGTAAGAAATGTGGTTGGAGAAATTAAGGGAGCAATGGTCCCGAGAAAAATGTTTGTCATTACAGACAAAGTAATTGGGAAAAGATTATGGGAACTCCCTCGTTCAGAAGCAATAGATAAGATGAACGAGTTCTACTTGAAAATATTTAAATATTTGGAAGATGCCTATCGGTACAAAAAGAAATTTATTACTGATATTAACAGCGACCAGGTGATGTATGGACGCAAGGAAGGAGAAAGTTCGGATAAAATTTATTGGGTGGACGTTGAGCCGCTTTTTATGGAAGAAGGGAAAGTACTTGTGGATTTAGAAACCATGGAAAAAGCTCCTGTAAGTATAAGGGAAGAGGTAATGTATATATTAGATAAAATTGAGAGTGTCCTTGGCGAAGAGGAGTCTTATTTTGAACCACCAATTAAACTAACGGAAGCACGGGAAGCGCTTGCGGAATTGATGGGGAAAATAGGGTTCGGGAAGCTTGAAGAATAAGGCTCGGAAATACTGAAATTCGAGGTGCGGGAGGTATAAGTTTTCAGGGTATAATTGTCCGTAGAACTTGGTAGGAAGATATATTAAACTAGATGCATAATATGCCAGTATCTTTTCCCGTAAAAACAAAAATTCTTTCCGTTCCAACAACTAAACCCTATTTTGTAAAGGATAATTTTGTTTTATATAAGGACGATTCGGTTAATTTTTTAAATCAACTTCCCGAAAATTCAATAGATATGATTTTTGCAGATCCTCCTTACAATCTTTCTAATGGTGGTTTTTCTGTCCACGCTGGAAGAATGGTCAGTGTTAACAAGGGAAACTGGGATATAAGCAGAGGATTTAAAGATGATTATGAATTCCATTACAACTGGCTTGAAGCTTGCAGGCGCGTTTTAAAACCGAACGGGACGCTTTGGGTAAGCGGAACTTATCACTCAATTTATCAGTGCGGTCACGCCCTTCAATCTCTTGGTTACCACATTCTGAATGATATTTCCTGGTTTAAACCTAATGCCGCGCCCAATTTAAGTTGCAGATTTTTTACGGCAAGTCATGAAACTCTAATTTGGGCTCGCAAAGAAAAAAAATCAAAACATACTTTCAACTATAAATTAATGAAGGATGGATATTGGTCGGAAGACAGGCTTAAAAGACCAGGAACGCAGATGCGTTCAGTTTGGGCTATTGGCACTCCGAAATCAGATGAAAAAAAATTCGGAAAACATCCGACCCAGAAGCCGTTAGATTTATTAAAAAGAGTTGTGCTTGCAAGTACAAACAAAGGAGATATTGTTCTAGATCCTTTTACTGGTAGCTCGACGACAGGTATTGCCTCGATCATGCACGGAAGAAAGTTTATAGGAGTTGATCTTGAAAAAAACTATCTTGATTTGTCTATCAAGAGATTCAATGAATTAAAAATATGATAAAAGGAGGAAAGGGCGGCGGAAATACGAAAACAGGACTTAATTTTGAAAAGAGGGTTAATATTTTGACTTTGTTAAAGGGTAAGAAGGGGTACGAGATTAACGGAAATTCTATTTTCTATGAAGGCGAAAAAGTAGCCGAGAGTTTTAAGAAAAACGCCCTGTACAAATATTTGGAGTCCAGAGGGTTAGATTATAGAAAATATCTTTCCAGAAGACTTCTTCCTGACGAAGCTATTTATGTAATCGTTAATAACACTTTTTTTATAGTCGAAATTAAATTCCAGGCGGGTTCTGGTTCGGTAGATGAAAAATTACAGACCTGTGATTTCAAAAGAAAACAATACGCAAAATTAATGGCTCCACTCAACATAGAAGTTGAGTACATTTATATACTTAGTGATTGGTTTAGGGATCCTGGGTACAAAGATGTTCTCGATTATGTTATTTCCGTAGGTTGTCAGTACTATTTCCAGTATTTACCACTACAAAAATTGGGATTGCCAGTACCGAAATAGCGTTAATCTCATTTCTCCACGCAATTAGAATACGTTTCTACATTATTTTCCATAATGAACGCGCCGTTGCCTTTGTTCCAAAATATGAACGATTCGTCGGGATTGGCATAGCGGACCCCGCTTGCCGAGATGGTTTGCGGCAAAGTCATCGAACGGCCGTCGCTTAATTTCAAATCCACGCTTCCTCCCGGAATCGGCGGTTCGCCCGGTTGCGGAACCGGCACATTCACGCCCCTGTAAAAAGATGCGGTAATCGTTTTATTTCCGTCGCAGGAATACGTTGCTGTGACGATGAATTGCCTTTGCTGCACCTGCTGCACCGGCGGAGTTTTTGAGGCTGAGTAAACTATCCAAATCAGAGCGATAATGGTGATTAATATTGGGACAGCATTTTTTGATTTCATGGTTACATTATAGCTAAATTAGAAAAAAAGTTATGCACTTCTTGGCGCAGGTATGGTTCGCCCAGCCTGCGTTTTGTTATAATTAAACAATAATTGCAAGGTCGATATTAAAAAACAAATCGCATAAAACAATAAACAATGACAATAGAAGCAATAATATTCTATCTTTTACTGCTCGACAGCGTCAGCTGCAACCTGATTGTGCTTTTTGGCAGCAACTGGTACACAAGCACTTTCCGGATAATATCGAGATGGTTCCCGCCTGCTGAAGGATGGGCACTTTATTACCTGATACTGGTTTTGTGGATAGGCTCTTTCCTGTACCGCATGGGAGCTCTGGGATTTTAATCTGAAAATATCTTTGAGCTAAAAGCAGGCCGGGTTTTGTCGGACCTGCTTTTAATTTTGCGCGCAGTTGGCGCAGGTGCGGTCTGCCCAGCCTGCGTTTTTTTACCAAAAACTAGTTATGCTATAATCATCGTATGAGTGGCAAGTTAAGGACTGCGGCTCAGTTTATTTTCGGAGCGGCATTTTTTACCTATTGGTGCTGGACAGCCCGGTTCTCTTTGGATATTTTTTCTGCCGGAGGTTCTTTCACGTGGAGTACATTCGGACTTCTTCTTATTCCTCAAGTTGCCATGGCATCAGCGTTCTTTTATTCGCTTTGGCCCGAGAAAGAGTCGCCTGAAGTGCCCGGAAGATTTTTGAGTGTTTTCAGCGCTTTAATTTTGGTTATTTTTTGGATAACCGGGCCGATACAGTCTTATTTCACATTTGATATGTCGGGTAAGCAGCTAAGCTATCTGGCATTTCTATACCTTTGGGAAGTGGTTGTTTTGGGTATTTTGTTCATATATATAACAATGCGGTGGCTCGGGCGCGTGAATAAGTTTCTGGAAGATTACAGTTCGGATATCAAAAGCATAACCAAGGAAAGGATTGAAAACTTTTCCAACTTTCTTTCCCGTTTTCCTATCAATGTGGCATGGCTGGGATTTCTTTTCAGCTTGGGCGGCTATGCTCTCGGTTCCCTACAGTTGGTTTTCTGGGGTGGAGCAAGATATGAAGCGGGAATAAAAACGCTTATGGTCGGCTTGGGATTATCGCCGTTGTTTGCTTTTATGCTTTATGTTTTATCATACCGCTTTCTTAGGGGTATATATGAGATACTTTATTCTTTCGGAGAAGTTTCAAAGCCGTCCCGTGTTTTGTCCATTGTGGGCAAGATAATGATTTTCGGTTTCGGTATGCTACTGATGGTTGTTTTTCTTTTATTCCCGCTGGCTTGGAATTTCTTCGAGGGTAATATAGCCATAAACACATTCGCGCTGGGCGGCGGGATAATATTTTTGGAACTGATAATTGTCTTTTATATCGCGGCAACGGTTTTTGCCGAAAATATCACTATACCGCTTGAAATCCTAAAAAAGGGACTTCAAATACTACAGACCGGAGAAAAGAGATATCGCATCAATGTAAGAACAGGAGATGAGATAGAAGAGGTGATCAACGAGTTCAATAAAGCCGCCGGCATCATCGACGGAGAGATTAAAAAACGATAGAGATCGGATCGGTATTTTTTGATTTCATAGTTATATTGTAATGCGAATCGGCAGGGTTCGTTATATTTACATATCCTTTACTTTGTGGTCTTAGATGTGTTAAAAGAATTGCGTAGGTACGCTGAACTTTTACAACCAAATATGAGGAGAGGGTTATGGCTTTCACTGTTGCATTGGTTACTCCGCATACGCTCTCCCATAGAACAGCAGAAGAGACATTGTCTCTGGGCTATTTGGGCAACGTTTTGCGCGAGAGCGGTTATTCTGCCGTGATAGTAGACGGCTGGTTGCGCGGAATCAACTCCGCAGCAATTGTTGAAGCGATAAGGGCGAAGGTAAGGCCGGATGTAGTTTGCATGTCTTGCTACCGGTCCAATCTTGAACAGGCGAAAGAGCTTTTGTGTGCAATAAATCAGCGTTTTGGACACATTCCTGCCATATGCGGGGGATACGGTCCGACATTCCATGATGCCGATTTTTTGGCTGCCGGTTTTTCGGTTGCCGTGAGGGGCGAGGCGGAACATATCATCGTTCCACTGGTAAATGCCTTGGCATTAGGTGAAGATCTGTCCTTGATTCCGGGGATAACATACCTGAATGGAAGTTCGCTAATCCGCACGAAGCAGACAGAGCCGGTTACCAACCTCGACCTAATTCCGTTTCCCGCAAGGGATGAAATAGAATTTGTTGCCGAAAGGAAAAATCCGGTTCACGTTTGCACGTCACGCGGATGCAGGGCACATTGTTCATTTTGTTCGATTTTTGCATTCAGCCTAAATGCTTCTCCGAAAAATCGGTGGCGCTGCAGGTCGGTTCAAAACATCACAGACGAACTTCGTTCCTTGTATGAAAAGTTCGGAGTTACCCATATCAAATTCGTGGATGACAGTTTCCTTGAGCCTCCGCGCGATGAAAAATGGGTCGCCGAATTTGCGGAAACGTTGGAGCGCTACAATCTTCCTCTTCGGTTCAGGACGCAAGTCCGCGCCGACAGACTTAACGAAGCCATAGTTGGCGGCCTGAAAAAGGCGGGATGGTTCTCAACTAGCATTGGAATCGAAAACGTTTCTCAATCCGCTTTGAATCGGATGGGCAAGACGGCTTCCGCTGAAGACAACTTACGCGCGCTTGATTTGCTTCGCCGCTATGGAGTTTATGCGCAAGCCGGAATGATCCTGTTTGACCGCGATACAACTATGGATGAACTACGGGAGAATTGCCGATTTCTTTTGCGGTATGATTGGATTGTAACTAAGGGAATTTTCACCGAGATGTTTGCAGCCGAAGGAACGCCCTACACTAAGAAGTTTTCCAAAGGCGACGTTTTGCTGGTCAATCAAGCACAGCAGAATTATAGCTATGAGGTTCGCGACAACCAGGCAAGACGTGTCTACTGGATGCTCAAAACCTGGCACAAATCGCACTCGGTGCTGTATGACTGGGTAATTGATTCAATCACGGCGCCCAAAGTTCTTCCAGACGGAGGTTATGCTTCTGTTCATGCATTATGCCGACAGCTTACTGACTGCGACGCAAAGTTTTTTCGGCGCGTTATGGATCATGTAGCCGCTTTTCCGGCAGAAAACGATGGAAATGTTGTTGAAAATGCAATTGCAAAGCACGCGCCTTTCTACGCGGGCATATGGTCGAACATCCAAAAGATTTATGACCATTACGGCCTCGTGTACGATGGGATTCCCAATCCGTTTCTGAGTTAGAGGAGATTTGAAATGAATTCACTTAAGATCGAGAACATCGGCTGGACGCTCGGAAACGATTGTCCTTATCGGTGCCCTCACTGCTATTCGACGATTGTGCGCAACAAAGGGCGCGATCTGACCAAAGCGTATATTGATCGGATTGTCGGTCAGCTCGCTTCGGTTGGCATCAAGACGGTCAATCTCGGGGGAAACGAGCCGATATTCACAAACGGACTAGACCCGAAAAATACCCTTCTGCCCTACATCATAAGGTCGCTCTATGACGCAAAAATCATCGTCGGCCTTACGACGGCCGGAATCACTCTTAGGCATTTGGAGCGGTTCTATCCCGAGACGCTTGCGTTCCTGAACGACATGGACATAAGCCTCGATAGTCCATTTGCGGAAGAGCACAATCAAAACCGCGGAGCGCCACTGTTTCGCCAGGCATTAAGGGCGCTCGACATCTGCAACGATTATGGCATTAAGCATACCGTTGTGATGTGCGGAATGAACTGGAATCTGAGCGACAGGCACATTGATGAACTGGTTCGTATAGCGCGAGAATATCGCGCGTTCGTCCGGATCAACTTCATCAAGCCGACAGAGGCCGGGCATATGGATAAGTTTCCTGATGCGGCGACATATTACCGCGCGGCGGAACGGCTACTTTCCCAGTCGCTGTCAGTCGAGATGGGGGAACCGCTTGTTTCGGCGGCCTCGGGATTGTCCCATCAGGGTTGTCCATGTGGCACGAAGTCGTTCCGGATACATTCCATTACGCCAGACGGGAAGGTTCCAGTAAGTCCATGCGTGTACGCTCATGATTTCAAAGTGGGCGACCTGCTGACGGACAGCCTGTCCGATATTATCAACTCCGTACAATTCCAGTCTTTCAGGAATCGGAGGAAAGAACCGCAATTAATTAGCGGCTGCAACGGTTGCCGATATCTTGAATCTTGCAGGGGAGGATGCGCATCGCGCGCCTATCTTGTCGAAAAATTCAAGACAGGCAATGTCGACCTTTCTGCCCACGACCCGTATTGCATAAGGGAAATGGAAGAGAAGGGCTCGACCACGCCGAAGGTGAATAAGACCGACAGTTTCCATGAAGATGGGCTGATACTGGTCCACCGTGACTATCTCTGCACTCTTATCGTCAAGCCGAAATAAAAACTGTGGCTTGACTCACAGGCAGGCAATATGTACATTGCCCTGCCTGTTTTTTTTGTATATAATTTCCATAATAAAAAATGAAAAACACATTAGCTGGCGATTACGCCATTAAATTCATAGGCAAGACGGTTGGAATAAAAATAGACAGGCCTATCCATTCTAAACATCCGAAACATGGATTCGAGTATGATGTGAATTATGGCTTTGTTCCTGAAACTAAAGCGCCTGATGGCGAAGAAATAGATGCCTATCTTTTAGGAGTCAGTAAGCCTGTTGAGAAATTTACTGGCAAGTGTATCGCAGTCGTACATCGGCTGAATGACAATGATGACAAGCTTGTTATTATTCCGGAGGGAGTTGAGAATTTGAGCGACGAAGAAATACGAAAAGCAACAGATTTTCAGGAGAAGTTTTTCGAATCTGAAATTATCAGATAGTTTTCCGAGCGAGATCTTTCGCCATTTTTTCTTCTGATTTAATAAATTTTCTTACTATTGCCGACTCACTTTGGGAAACAAACTTATTTTCCCATACCATTATTTTGCCACCGGCGATAACCCCATTAGGATTCATTGAATCATCCGAAAGCAATGAGCTCAAGATTTTACTCGTGACTGTCTTGTTAATTTTTATAAATACGATATCAGCCCTTTTTAATTTTTCTATACTACCTGTTTTCTCTGATATCCCGAGGGCTTTTGCAGGATTTATAGTAATCATATCGAACACTTCCTGCGCCGAAAGGCAAGTTTCCGCCTCTTTATTATGATATTTATAGCATTCCCGCGCCTCAAAAAGAACGCTTAATGTTCCCGATGTTGTATATCCATCAGTTGCAATGCATATGTTAGCTTTTTTATTCTTTAGATATTTTATATCCGCAGTTGTTCCTGTTAGGCGCAAATTGGATGACAGGCAGTGAACGACCGAGGCACCAGAATTTATTATCAGCTTGACATCTTCGCGAGAAAGATTATTCGCGTGAACAAGGAGTGTCTGTTTGCCAAGTAAGCCGTATTTATTAAGTGTCTGCACGGATGTCGTGCCGAATTTTATTATTGCCGTTTTCTCAGCCTCTTTCGTTTCTCCGGCATGAACCATAATTGGAATATTTTTATATTTTCTTTTTATATACCTGACGGAAGACAGTATTTTATGGTCCACCGTACTTAGAGAATGTATAAAAATCGACGGAATCGTCAACTGTTTTTTTGAAGATCTGAATTCATTTGAAAAGTTTTTTTCTATGTCGATGCTAAATTTCCCCAGTTTCGGGCTTTGCATGAGCATATAACCGGAAACATTTATTATTTCGAATGATTCGGCGGATTCTCTAGTTCTACCTCCGGCAACGGCAGTCGTCCCACTTTTTATTATTTTCAGCAAAGAGTAATCACAGACGGTTCTACGTTCTTTTTCCGGAATCTTAGAGAGCAAAGATATTTTATTCGTTATCTCAATATAGGATTCAAGGCTGTTTTTTTTGCCGATGAATTTCGGATAGATAGTTTCGCCTAAGTGAACGTGAGAATTTATAAATCCAGGAAACAGGGCATATCCCGAGGCGTCGATAGTTATTTGTTTTTTTGCAGAAGTTTTTTTCGGATTTCCGCGTCCGATGGCTGCGATAAATTTGCCCTTGATACTAACAAAACCGCGTTCGATAATTTCGCGGTTTTTATTCTGGGTTACTATTGCGGCGTTTTTTATTAAAATTTCCATTATTTAAATGACGAAGGAGCCTTTTGTAACCGGCTCCTTCAAAGTTTTGGCAATATGTTTTCTACAAGACAGGTGATTATCGAGTGAGTTTCATCGATGCCGAGAGATCCGTTTATGGTTACCCACGAAAATTCTCTGGACAAATCGAGGAACACGTCTCTTTGTAATTGGAAAAAGCTGGCGCCCATCATATCGAACTTGCTCTGGTTCGTTTTTTTAGACTTTCTTTTTTCCGCTTCAGATACGTCCACGTCAAGCAGAATGGTAAGGTTTGGCCTGAAACCGTTTATAGCGAGCTCAATTGCCCTGAAGAGAAAGGCCCTATTGAATCCAAGTGATTCGAAATAGCTCACAAAAGATCCGATTCCACGGTCACAAATGATAATCCCGCCATTTGTAATCGACGGTATTATCACTTGGGAAAAGAGCTGGGATTTACATGCAAGGAAAGAGAAAAGTTCGACTTCGCTTGGCCTGGAGCCTGTTTTCACCAAAACACTGCTAATCTCCCTTCCTAACTCCGTGCTTTCAAGGTCTTTGACGACCATTACGTGCATCCCTTTTTCTTCGAGCTTGTTTTTGAGCAATCCGCATTGAGTCGTTTTACCGACGCCGTCAATTCCCTCAATTTCAATTATCACGATTATTCTCCTGGTTTAAAATTGCCCTAAAATTCAAAGGGCTGATTTGGATAATACAAAAATTGCGGCTTAACGTCAATTGTTTCACTAAGTTCAACAAGTAAGTGCAACACTTCGGCCTGCCTGCCGCAGGCAGGTACAATACGAAGTGTATGAAATACAAACATTTATCGGTTGAGGAGAGGGAAAAGATACAGGAAATGCTCTGGCAAAAAGCCTCAATCAGA
>DATKTR010000019.1:0-9532 GCA_035531015.1 Minisyncoccota bacterium
GCTTCATTCCGGAAAAAATATCTCCAACCAGCCGCGTTACTCTCTTTTCATCGAAATCACCGGCTATAACGACGCTTGTCGCGGGAGCGATATAATGCTTGTCGCGATACGCCGTTATGTTTTCTTTTGTTATGCTCCTGATATTTTCTTTGGTTCCGGCAATATCCCATCCGGCTGGCTGGTCTCCGTAAAGGAGGCTGGCGAAAATTTCGTGGACGCTCCGCATCGGAGTATCTTCATACATATTTATTTCTTCGATGATAACTCCCCGCTCCTTATCCATTTCCTGAACGTTAAAAATAGGATTGAGATAAAGATCTGAAACTATATCCAAAACCTGCGGCAACTTCCCTTTCTGCGCTTTTGCCCAATAGCCGGTATATTCCTGGCTGGTGAATGCGTTGTATTCCGCGCCGAGCGAATCCAGTTCTTCGGAAATTTCTCCGGGACGCGGGCGATTGACGGTTCCCTTGAACATAAGATGCTCCAGGAAATGCGAAAGTCCGTTTATATTTTTGGTTTCATATTCGGAACCGGCTTCGACCAAAACCAAAGCTGTCGCGGCAAGTCCTTTTTGAGGAGCAAGAATCACGCGCAATCCGTTTTTTAAAATTATTCTCTTGAATCCTTCCTTCATTTTATTAATTGGAACTTGTAATTGTGTCTATGTCATTCTGGAAGTTGGCAGCTAAACTTACCACAGCTTGGCCATAAGTCCAAAGGTAGCTGCTCCAGTGGCTGCCGGCATAATATCTGGCAGCGGCAATTCTCTCCTGAGCTATCGTAGGATTGCCCGCGGCTCCGGCATCTTTCAGATAAAGCGCAGTGGCTACGAAAGCGTCCGCATTGTTCCACGGACTAGCCGGAGAATGTCCCGTGATTTTGGAAATTTGGTCGGAATAAAGCTGCCATGTCGCCGGTACGAACTGCGCCGGACCCATTGCGCCTCCGTAAACGCCGTCTTTATTGGCGCAGGAAACCATCACTGTGTCAGCGGAAATATTAAGCTGCTGAATAAGTGCCAGGAAAATCTTCTGATTGTTCGGACTCATTGACGTTTGATAGCTGCACTTTCCCACATTCTGACCGAGCGCCGATTCACGGTCAAGCACGGCCAATATCATAGCCGGCCTGACTCCGGTTGCGTCGCCGGCGAGCTTTGCATATTTGTAGGCGTCCTCGAATGAAAGCTGTCCGCCTCCGAGAAGTTGGAATATCCTGTTTCTGATTTGGGCGGCTGTCTGTTTTGTTTGAGTAAGCAGCGCCTGATATTTCGATTCCTGTCCTTTTGTCACCGTTAAAAGATTATTTTTCTGGCTTTTAACATCTTCAACCTGGCTTTTAACGGCAACCTGATATTGCTTTACCGAAGAGGCATCGGCTTTTGCCGCCGCAAGCTGGTTCTGCTGGTCTTTAAGCTGGCCCTGAAGGTCTTTGATTTTTATTATTGTAAGGCGGACATTGTTCTGAAGAGTATCCAGGCTGTTTATATCGCTGAAAAAATCCGAAAGTTTCGGATGCTCCAGAAATATCTGGAGGAGATTGGTTCTTTCGCTCGCGTAAAGTTCCTGCAAAAGGCCTTTTAAGCCGTCCTGATTCGTATTTATGCTTTCTTCGGTGGATTTTATCTGGCTGGCCGTATCGGCAATGTTCGCGTCTAGCTGGGTAAGAGTGAGGTTGATAGCTTTTATTTGGAGATTAACCTGCGCGATCTTGCTGTTCAGCTGGCTGATTTCGCCCTTAAGAGAATTGCCCTGTTTTTGATATCCGGATATCTGCGTCTGATAAGCATCCATCTGTGTTTGAAGGACTTGGAGCTGGGCTTCAAGTGCCTGCCTCTCCTGGTCCGCGGCCTGCGAAGAAGAAGCAACCGTCTGCGCCATTGTTTGCTCCGTTACCGGAGCTGATACATATCCCGTTAACAGAAAAGCTGCGGCTATTGCCATCCCGAGATATTTCGCCGCCGCCTTGAACTGGGTGTGCCTGTTGCGCCTGTAGCTCAAGTTCACCCGCCAATCCAGTTCATTAAAGACGCCTTTTGACGTAGTTTGTATGTCGCTTACAACTTTGGGTTTGAGAAGTTTCATTAGTGTTCGCTAATATGAAATTAAATTTCATCAATCGGTTCACTCGCCGAAAGTAAATAATTCTTTTATTTACTTTCTTCTCGCTGCCGATTGTAATGCTAATTTTATCAAATAATGCGAAATATTGACAGATAAAAAGCAAAAGCGAATACAACCATAAGTTATATTCGCATTATTTTGCCTACATTCGCATTATTAGCGATTACTTCTTTTCTTCAGTAGATTCTTTCTCTTTGGCGCGCTCAGCGGCTTTTTCCTCAGATTCAACTTTAACCGCAGTTACGTCAACCGGCGCTTCTTCAACTTTTTCTTCCTCAGCCGGCGGAGTTACGGTCGCTATAACGGTATCCGGCTCCACCATGATTTCGACGCCTTTCGGCACTTTCAGATCACTGACATAAAAACTCTGATTTAATTCCTTTAGCGATGAAATATCAACTTCGAAGTGGCGTGGCAAATTACCAGGCAAAGCTTCGACTTCGATTTCGGAAATCGTCTTGTTCAAAACACCTGCGTATTCCTTTATGGCCGGAGCTTCTCCGATGAATTCCAAAGGAACGTGGGCTTTTATCTTTTCATCCATTCTTACCTGATGAAAATCTATGTGAATGATTTCATCGGTAAGAAAATCTTTTTGTATATCGTGGACCAGAGCCGGACGTTTGTCGCTGCCTATCACAAGATTGATAATGGTGCTTTCGCCGGCTTCCTCGAAAGCTTTCTGAAAATCTTTCTTGTTTATGGCGATGTGCGCGTTTTCAAAACCGCGCCCATAAAGCTCGGCTGGGATAAAACCTTCTTTGCGCAGGGCGCTGTTGCCCTTGCCTAAGTTTTCCCTTGTTTTAACCGTTAAATCCATAGTCACAATAAGATAGCAAAATTAATGAAAAATGGCAAGTTTGCAAAAGAAATTATGATATTGAGATAATTAAGTAATTACCGAATATCCCAATTCCCAGATAACTATTCGCCTACAACTTCCCTATCCAAGTGCATCCTCGGAAGCATCATGTCCGGGTGCCATAGTTTTTTAAGCTCGTCGAGTTCCGCCGATACCTGATACTTTCCCTTTTCGTCAACATAGTCGCCCTCAAGCGGCTCGACTTCGTAAAAAACCATTTGGGCTATCCTTCTGCCAACCACGAGGGGGATGGAAAAATTCTTGGAGTTGTTCGTTATCTCCATTGTCCAACGGTTGAAGTAACCAATGTCGCCCCATCCGGCGTCCTTGCATACTTCTATGAAATTCCTGCCGAGCGAAGAACGGGCATACATCTTGGCGACGCAGACTTTGCGTCCGCCGATATATTCGTTCGTGTGTCCGAGAACTGTTTCTCCGGGACCAAGCAAAATTACTTTCGCTCCGTCGGGAATGTTATCAAGCGCGACGCCCGTTCTTTCGCGAAGATCGCTCGCAAGTTCGGCGCGCATGGGACCTTCCCAAACCTTATCGGTGGATTTTTTATCGTACATATTGTGAATGGTGTGGCGGCCGCTCGGGTTCCTTTCTTTCCAGTACCACTCGCCGAGCGTTACATCGTAGCTGCTCGTTTTAAGATTGAAGTCAACGAAGGGGTCGATGATAATAGTACCCTCTTTCAGATGGCGGACAATTCCTGTTCTTGATAGAAGCATAGTAAAAAAATTTTACCCGTCGCGGCGTTATTTTGCAAATGCCGATTTTGCATGAACGGAGTGAACTCGCGAAATTGAACATCCCGAGTTTATCGAGAGACAGATTCCTAAAATTGCTTAGATTCCGCTGAATATCCGCAGGCGTCTGTCCACCACTTTTTTCACTTCTTCCACTGTTGCCGGATATATCTTGTAAGGGGCTATTTCGTCCGGATTCTCTTTCAGGCCTTCTTCCATGCCCTGCCGCCAGGCCTGGCGTATTTCGGTGTTTATATGAACGATGTTTATTCCGGCTTTTATAGCCGCGCGAAAATCGTCATCACTCAATCCAGAACCGCCGTGCAAAACTAAAGGAATGTTAACCGCCTGTTTTATGGCGGCTATCCTTTCTATATCAAGTTTTTCGGTGAACCCCGGCTGAACTATTATCCCGTGTATATTGCCGACGGCCGGCGCCAGCATATCGACTCCGGTTTTTTCGACGAATTCTTTAGCCTGTTCCGGCGTGGTCAAATCCTCCGGTTTTAACGCCGCGCCAGCCGGAATTTCTTTCATAACCTCGGATGAGGAACCGATATATCCTATTTCGCCTTCCACTAAAACGTTCGGGCTTGTTGACCTTACCCACTCCACTACTTCTTTTGTCTGCCTGATATTTTCCTCAAACGGGAGTTTGCCCCCGTCGAAAAGAACGGCATCGTATCCGGCATTAACGGCTTCTTTTATTTTTTCAAACGAATGAGTATGGTCGGCATTCAGAAAAATCGGGAAGTCGTGCCCGTTGCGCAAGCTTTTTATCAGAGCCGCGGCTTGTTCTGGGCCGATAAATTTCCTTTCCCCTTCGGATGTGCCTATTATCACAGGCACATTAAGTTCGCGCGCCGACTGGAATATCGCCTCGAGTGCAGCCATATCGGAAATGTTGAAATGGCCAATGGCCGTTCCTTTGGCTCCTGCTTCATTTATTAATTCTTTTAATGTTTTCATACCGTTTAGAGGCAGGTCGCGGTCAATCGCGTCCCTGCGCTATTTTTTATTTTGTTGTTTTCCATCGACTTTTATTTTGGTAAAAATTATTCTGTGCGACCGCGGCCTCTAACGGGATTCATATTTCAAAATAACCTTTCAAAAGATAATCACGCGAATATTTTTCCAACCCTCCTTCCCCGGAATATTCCTCGAATATTTTGTTCCAGAGCGCTTCCTGATGATGATAGAGGTATTTTACCATTTCCTTTTCTTTTACGAGCGACATAACGGTATCGACCAGATTGAAGCTGACAAGCACCTCAACGCCGCTTTCGTCCCTGAAATAATCGCCGACCCAGTTGAGCCCGTGCCAAAAAGAAAGTTCTTTTAAAAATCCGTTTGAATTCTCGCTCAGATTCGAAAGGTTGGTTTCCGCTTTTTCCCAATGCATGGCCTCGGGGTTTATGTGCGGTACGAACAGGCGCCAGTCGTTGTTGTCTTCTTTTGAAAGGTAGCGCTGAACAACCAGCCAGAGCGTCTTTTCGCCCGGTACCGGTATTTCATTTTCGACAACATCTCCGCGCAAAAGCGATATGTATTTGGCCGCGAATCCGTCTTCCTTGGAAATTTTCCTGGCAACATCGGAATAAAAAGGTATTTCATTTAGATAATGCAGCACCAACGCGAACATGCGCAATATCTCGCCCGATATGCCGAGCATTATAGGTATTACGAAAACTACGCCGAGTTCCTTGAGATGGCTGATATTGTGTTTTTTCTTAACGACGAACCCTTCTGCCGTTTTTGCCCATTTGTAATCCAGAGCCATAACGCGGACCTCGCGTTCCTCAAAATCAGCTGCCGTAAGATTTTCATACTGTTTGAAGAATACATTATTGAGCCAGTCACTGCCTTCTATGAAGCGCAAGCTGGCATAAACTTCGAACAAATCCTCAGATTCAAGCATTTTTTCGGCAGAATCGTATCCGAGAAATTTCATTGTTTCGAGCGGCGGTTCATTAAGCAAGAACTCTCTGGCTTTTTCCGTTTTCAGAAAAAAGCCTTTGGGATTGCCGGTTATGCGCAAAGCAGTGGAAGCGACTTTATGGCAATCTTCTTTTTTATGGCATAACGGCTCGCCAAGCGTTTTAAAAATAAGGCTGTCGTCCGATTCTATTTTTGAAATAAGGGCGTCATAAATTTCTTTGGCTCCAGAATCCTTAGAAAGGCCAAGTGTCTGCATGCGGTCGCGCACAAGGTTTTCGTTTTCCTGATATATTTTTTCGAAAACGCCTTTTTTGCCGGTCGTTTCCGCCATTCTTTTTTCAAGTTCAATGAGATGATGTTTGTCGGTTCGCAAAATTCTCGCTATTTTTTCTATCGGTGAAAGTTCGTTCATATTTTTATAATAGTTATTTTAAGATTTTTCCATCTTTTGTCTTTTTCAAATCCGTTCTTGGTAAGCACTCCTTCCGTCGAGCCTATTTTTTCAACTCCCGCTGTTGCGTTCGCGGTTGCCGTCCTTATTGCATGGCAAACGTCATCCGATTTTACGGAATGCATATTCTTCGCGTTCAAACCTCTGCGCATCAGTCCGGCGACAAAACCGGAACCGAAAGCGTCACCGGCGCCCGTTCTGTCAACTAGTTTTTTCTCTTTGAATGTTCCCGCTTTATATACGAATCTGCCGTCGGAAACGGTTACGCCGTTCTTGCCATCCGTTACCGCGAGAATACCCGCTCCGAGCGAAGCTTGCCTTTGACGGCTGTTCATCAAACCGTTCAGCTTCGTAAAAACGCCTTCTTTGTCCCTGAAAGACATTCTCGCGAGCATGGCCGCCTCTTCCTCGTTCAAAACCATGAACGACAATTTTTCCATCAGCGACAGAATTTCCTTCCTTCTGTGCTTTATATGGTAGCCGCTCGGATTGAACGCAAGCGCAATTTCGTGTTTTCCGGCGAAATCGCTTATTTCCCTGAACATCCTGCCGGAATTGCCCGGCAAGGAAACATACCACCATTTCGCGATTATTTTTTTCATGTCCAGGTCCTCCATTGAAAATGAAGTCGAAGCGCCGAGATAATTCAGTATCGTCCTTTCGCCTTTCTCCAAAAGCAGAACCGAATAGGAAGTCGGCAGTTTTTTGTCGTAAACGACGAATTTACTTTCGACTTTTTCTTTTTTCAGCCTGCGCCTTATTTCTTCGCCGGACACGTCATTGCCGGTTTTCGCGGCGCAAGCAACCTTGAATCCCTGCCTGGCGAAAGTCACGGACGCGTTGGCGGCATTTCCTCCTATGGTGAAATAAATTCTTTTAACGTCGAGTTTTTCTCCGAATGGAAGAAGATAAGCTTTACCGGATTCCGCTTTGGGCCATTTTATCAGCGGGAAACCGCCTTCGAAGAAAGCGTCACGCGTGGCTTTGCCTATTGTCGCGATATCGAACATTGTTTCAATTATACACGCTCCCGCTCAATTCGTTAAATTTCAGTTGGGAGCAAATCTGTCTTTGGAATACGTTCCGAGAAACCTGTCGGCGTAATCTTTTATTATCGTCGACTGCGGCGAGCGCTCCAAAAGCGATTGTATTTCTTTCGCGGCCGCTTTATTGTCCTTAACCGGAATAGCCGACGGGTCAAGGTACGGATTCACATACTTCAGCCCGTATTTATCGATGAGCGCTTTGTTTTCAGGCGTGTCACGTACGAGGATTATGGTCAAATCATCCCAATAGACCAGGTGAAAATTTTTCTTGATAAGCTCGTCCACCAAAGGTTCGACGAATTTTCTTATGCCGGGGTTGTAATAGCTGTCGAAAAAGAAGTAATTTATGCCATATTTTTCATTCATAAGCTTTTCCCAGCCGGTATGCATTCCAAAAATCGTGAAAAAATCGATTATTGGCTGGCCGCGGTAAACTTCCGAACGTCCGTCGATGAAAACCTTGTCTTCGGGCCAAAGGCGGAATATCAAATAGCATCCTTCGTTATAGAGATTAAAAAGCGGCCCGCGCAAATTATTGTTTTTTATAAAATCTACCGCGTTAACAGGAATGATATTTTCGTTTATCGGAGTTTTCGGCATCCAAAACAGCCGCCCTAAGATAAAAATAATTCCCAATACTATTAAAAACGCGCTAACGGCTTTGCCGGAAAATCTGGCAAGAAAATTCTTCAAGACGGCGCTTAACGATATGGCAGCGGGAACAAAAAGAGCTATCGGCCAAAATCCGACGTGGCGTATCGAAATGAACGGCATTAAAGAGACTCCGGCTGCCAAGCCGAAAAAAGTCATATCGCGCGATTCTTTCCTGAATAAAAACCACCAGGCAAAAAACGCATCCGTCAGAAATATCATCGCTACGAACAGCTGCGCCTGCGTTTCGTACAAAAATACCGTTATCGGTTTCCACTCCGTCACGCTCAAATAATTAGCCACTTGCTGGACATAAAAACTGTAAAAAAGCTCGCGATATCCCGCGGGCGTCGCGAAAACCCCCAGCGCAACGGCGGCCGCAGCCGCAATGCCGAGATTTTTTATGTCTTTCAACGATAGGTTTTTTCCCGACCATCCGCGCCAACGGCTGCCAATGGCTTCGGAGATAAGGTAAAGACCAATAACCGCCAGACCGAGAACAAAACTCGCATTAGTGTTCGCCCAGAACCATATTGCCAAAACCGAACCGATAAGCTGCTTTTTGCCCGGTTTGTCGCGATAACTTTCCAAAAAATAGAGCAGAACAGCAAACGACAAATATGAAAATACCTGCGGCCTGGGCACCCAAAGCTCAAGCGTCAGATAGTTCAAAATAAACATTATGAGAAGGCTTAAATAAAAATTAACGCCTTTCCTGAATGCCAGACGCCATAAAATAAAATATGTCAGAACGCCAAGCAAAGCGCAAAAAACTATCAATCCCCAAAATCCGCACGCTATGTAAACCAAATAAAAGATTATCTGGGCAAGCCACTCGTGAGGGACCCAATAAGCGCCGTAGGCAGAAAGAGAAAAAATGTCGTGTGTCGGTATTTTAAAATTATCCAGAATATATTGAGCGCTTTTTAGATGATAAAAAGTGTCGGAATTATTTATCTGGTTGAACGAATACAAAAATACCAGGCCGAAAAACAGTACCAGGAGAATTTTCTGAGAAGTCGAAAGTGATTTCATTATCATCTATAGATTACCTCGTCGCATTATACAAAGCCATAATCTCGGCTGCGCTCAATGCTCTATCGTAGATGCGGACGTCGTCGATAGTACCCTTGAAATACCATGGGCCGAGGAGTCTTGCTCCTATTTCCAGCGGACCTCCAAGATTTGTGTTTCCTATAGTCGCATTTGCTATGCTTGAATTAAATTGACCATTTAAGTACATAGACCAAGCCGATCCATTCCTAGTAATTACTAAATAAACCCACTGATTATTACTTATTCCGGTGTTATAATTGCTCCACAAACTTTGTGCATTAGTGCCATCTCCTACTCTAAAATAATAGGCAGAAAAAACGCCCCAGAATTTAAATCCATCACTCCAACTTGATTCTTTGGAAATCCATGATGCCTGAGAAGAACCGTCATCATTTATCCAGCCCACTATAGTGTATTGCTGATTCGATTCATAATTAAAAGAGGGAATGCTCACATTATTCGTACTCCCGTTAAACTGCAGCGCATCTCCAACCTTGCCGCTAACCCAACTAGGAGGGCTTGCACTCAGCGTCCCCGTATTCCCATTCCCACTGGAATCCTGCGTAGATGTCCCTTGTCCCTCGTCGAACTTCCAATAGCCTACCAGCCCATTGGAGCTGAACAGGGGTGAAAGGTTAAGGTCTGAGCCA
>DATKTR010000020.1:0-22966 GCA_035531015.1 Minisyncoccota bacterium
GACCTCACCAACATAACCCAGACTCAGGTAACAGGTGACGCAGGCCAGAATCTGGCTAATTGGATACAGTCTTTTTATACCTTCTCTCTTGTAGGAGGGGTTTTTCTGGCTGTAGGAGTCATAGTATGGGCAGGGTTGAAATATACGCTGGCAGCGGGCAATCCTTCCACTCAATCAGATGCCAGAGACCAGATACTTCAGGCTTTATTGGGCATAGTGCTATTATTGGGAGCTTTTCTTATTCTCTATACCATCAATCCCAATCTTACGAATCTTGCTCCTGTTACGCTTAACAGCGCGAGCGAAGGACAGGCGGCGGCGCCCTCTCAGTCGCAGTGCACCGATATGTTTTGCACCAATCAGTCAACAATCGGCAATACCAGTGCCAGCGGAACCGCGAATGCCTATTATCCATTATAAATGGCATGCACCGATATGTTTTGCGCCAATAATAACTAATAATATAAAATAAACTTATGAAAAAAATTTTACCGACGCTTATGACAATCTCCGCGATAGCGATACTTGTCGTCGCCGGATATTATTTCAGGAGCAGGCAAAATGCTCCTGTTTCACAGCCTGACCAAACGGCGGGCTTACCGGCTTCCGCCGACCAGACAGGACAAGCTTCCGCTACTCAAACAGTCAGCCAAGGCCAGCAAACCACGCAGGCAGCCGTCTCAAAGCTGATTTCCGTCTCACAGGGCCAGGCGCTGGATTTTTTCGTAGATAAGGGAAGCAATGTTTCGATGATTCAGCCTGACGGAAAGATAGTCAAAATATCCGGAGGCAGCAAAGCCGAGTCCGTGAGCAGCGGCCCTGTTTCAAATATCACAAACGCTTCTTTTTCATTCGACGGAAAAAAAGTGCTTGCGATAATAAGCGGCACAAGACTCCAGGTTTTCAATATGGATAACAATACTTGGAAAACTTATGACTATAGTTACGACGTGCGGAGCGCGGCTTGGGCGCCGGACAGCCACAAGATTGCCTTTCTTTCTTACGGAACAGGAGCCGGATTGTATATTCTCGACACAGATAGCGTTAACGCAAAGCCGGTCTTGCAGGCAAAACTGCGGCAGGAAGATATGAGCCTTGATTGGGTATATTCATCCAGAATATTTTTAAGCGACGCCGCGAGCGCAAACTGGAAATCTTCGCTTTGGTCATTCGACATAACAAGAAAAACACTTTCGCCGATATTGTTGGACAAGCCCGGACTTGAAACAGCATGGAGCTCGTCTACTTCCCAGACAGGCATAGCCTTGATTTCCGGCTCGAACGGCCAGGGCGGGCAACTTCAGCTTATTGATCAGAATGGCAACCAAACCCAGGCCTTAAATTTTTTAACATTGCCTACAAAATGCACTTTTTATGACAAGCCGATACAAGTTTCCGGAGCGTCAACATCTACAACCGCAACTACAACGCAGCTTAAGGCTTCCTCGGCGCCGAAAACAAAACTGACGATGGTTTGCGGGGTTCCAAGAGACGCGCAACCATTAATGAGCAATCCGCTGCCGGACGCATACCAGAAAAAGTCGTTCTTTACGTCGGACAATATATTTGAAATAGATATTTCCAGCGGCGATATTAATACTGTTTTCAACGATGCGACGAAAAACATCGATTCTTCGGACGTAAAAGTATTCAATCAATCGGTATTTTTCATAAACAGGTTCGACCAGAAAATTTATTCCGTCCAGCTACCCAAATAAAATAACACGCGGACAGGCGGATAATTAACGGGAAAATAAAAACGCCGGCATCGCCGGCGTTCGCGTTAGAAGCTATTTATTCCTCATCAGGCTTGTCCGCTGCTATTGCTATTTTTACGGAACCTTCAACTATAGGCTTGATTACTACGTAGCGGTCGTGCCCTGCTCCAGCGCTTTCAGTGGCTACATCCGGACGGCTGGCAAGTTCGACGTGAATTATTCTGCGTTCATATGAGTTCATTGCGGGCAAGGAAATTTCTTCCTTGGTTGCGACCGCTTTTCTTGCGGCTGCACGCGCCAATTCTATTATTATATTTTCCCTTTCGCGCCTGTAATTATTGATGTCGAAGAATGCCGGCGCTTGGTTTTCTTTTTTTGTAATAAGCTGAGTAAGATGATTTATAGAATCAAGTATCGCGGGCAAATTTTCTTTTACAAGGACCGGGTTGTTGTGTATGAATATTTTCCCGTGACGATGCTCCTCATCGATTTCGATGGTGTAATCGTCAAACCCCATTAGCTCAATTATCTTTTTTACGAACGCTTCCAGATTCTTCATTTAATTTTAGTTGCCTGTTTATTATTTTCTGCTGGAATATAGAGAATATCGTCGTTACCGTCCAATAAAGGCTTACCGCCGCCGGCATCCTCGCGAAAATCATGAGTGTCAGCAGGGGGGCAAGGTAAACCATATTGCGCCCCACCGCTTCGGCCGGGCTAGGTTCTCTTCCTTTTTCGATCTTCGGCAGCATCATTTTCCCTTGCAAAAACTGCATTATTGCCGCCAAACTAACCATCAGGATACTACTCTGTTCCAGATTTATCAAGCCTAAAAACGACGTATTGAACGTTTTTGGAGCCGGTACGAAAGAATAAAGATTGGCCAAAACATCAGGCGTAAGTTTATGAAGAAAAATGTAATACAAAGCTATCAGTACCGGCAGTTGAACCAATAAAAGAATAACCCCCGACAACGGATTTATATCGTGCTCCTTGTATATTTCCATTGTTGCCTTAAGCTGCTTTTCTTTGTCGTCCTTGTGAAGCTCTTTAATTTTTTCCAACTTCGGCTGAATTTTTTGCATCACAAGCTGGTGCTTTGTGCTTTTATGGAATACCGGATATAAAATCAGCCTGATGATTATCGTGCAGAAAATTATAGCGAGGCCGAAATCGTAAAAAGAAATTGTTTCATACAGAAACACGAGGAGGTTTAATATAGGCTGATAAATTATTGCGTGATATATGCTTCCTATCATGTTATTTTATTTTTTTAAAAATTTCCGACACTTCTTTTTTCACTTCTTCTTTCGTCAGTCCGGCAATCTCCGGTTTGGCAACGATTATTATATCGCTCGAAATATTTTTTTGCGCGGCGGCGGCATCCAGAATGGTTCTTTTCAATAAATGCCTTTTGACGGAACGCTTGTCAACTTTTATTCCAATCGCGGCTCCCAATCTATTATATCCGAAATTGTTCGGCGAAATTCTTGCCTGGAGATAATCAGAAAAAAACCGGTGGGCCGGCTTTTTTAAAAATATGCTGCTTGGTACCCGTAATTTTTTGGATATCATAACGCCAGCCGGCGCCTTCCTTTCTGGCGGCGGCGGGTCAAAACGTTCTTTCCTCCGGGAGAACTCATCCTTTTCAGGAAACCATGGGTTCTTCTGCGCTTTTTCTTTTTAGGATTATATGTTTGTGACATTTTCTAGAGTTTATCATAAATATGGGTTTAATCAACCCGGCGCGCTATGACGGCGAGTATTAAAGTTTTTAACGCGTGTCATAACTCGCAGTTACGGCGCGGCGCTAATCCATCCTCCATTCCGGTTTAAAAATTGTTTTCAACAGATAATCCCCATTTTCGTCATTGTACTTTGTTTGGAAATTGGAATAAAAATTATATTAGACTTCGTTTTGAGAATATCTTCAGCCGCGATACCGGTCAATTTCGTCTGGCGCAAGGAGCGAGGGTAAAGGTGTATCAGTAGATACTCCGAGCCCGAAGCGACACAGCGGCAGCTGAAATTGACCGTATCCCGAAGGGTTTTCGCTATTTTCACGTTCCGCTTCGTTGCAACTCGGTCGGAGTATGTCCAATACACCTTCCTCGTTGCGCCTAGTGGAACAGAGGAAATATCTGAAAACGCGGCTTGAAGCATATTTTCAAAACGAAGTCTGGTTGGAAATTCACGATACGCCTTGAAATATTTCCTCATTAGGCATTTAATTACATCTACTCGCCGGTAAATTATTCAGCCCACAACTAAAAATATGGAAAAAAATCTTGAGAAACTGTGGCTATCTATACTTGGAGAGATGGAGGTCCAGATTTCGAGAGCCAACTTCGCTACCTGGCTGAAAAACAGCAGCCTTACGGAAGAAAAGGAGGGGACTTTGTTCGTGGCCTTGCCCAATAATTTCGCCAAAGAATGGGTTGAGAACAAATATCAGAAAAATTTGCTTGGAATAGCAAGGAATTTCGACGATTCCATAAAAAAACTGGAATTTGTCGTCTCCGGGCAAAAAACCGAGATTTTGCTAAAAAAGTCTTCTACTGAAACGGCTAGATTCGAAAACAAAATCGGCCTTGAGTTCAGAGTTGACCCGGAAAGCAACCTGAATCCGCGGTACACTCTCAGCTCTTATGTCGTCGGCTCGTCAAATGAACTGGCTTTCAGCGCGGCCAACGCCGTTATAAACAGCGTAGGCAACAAATACAACCCTTTCTTCATTTACGGCGGGGTAGGGCTCGGCAAAACGCATTTGCTTCAGTCGATAGGCAATGAAATAAAGGCGAAGTATGGCGGTAAAATAAGGCCGAAGTACGTTTCTTCGGAAAAGTTTACGAGTGACGTGGTCTGGGCGATAAGAAATAAGAGAATGGAAGACATCAAGAGGAAATACCGCGATGTCGATGTTTTGATAATCGACGATATTCAGTTTATAGGCGGCAAGGAAAAAACCGAGGAGGAATTTTTCCATACTTTTAACGCGCTCTATGAGAACAATAAACAGATAATAATATCTTCAGACCGGCCTCCTCAGTCCATCCCTACGCTCGAGGAAAGGCTCCGTTCGCGGTTTGAGGGCGGTTTGATAACCGATATAGTTTATCCGGAGTATGAGATGCGCGTGGCTATAATAAAAAGCAAACTCCAGGAGAATAACAGGGAGTTAAGCGATGCCATTATTGATCTTATAGCAAATAAGGTAAGAAAAAATATAAGAGAACTTGAGGGCGTCATAAACAAGATAATATTTTACCAAGATATGAAAAATTCTCCGGTAAGCGAAAAAATGGTGGAAGAAATAATAGAAAAAGCAGTCCAGACTTTCACAAAAAGAGTCAGTGACGTGCAAATTATAAAGTCGGTAGCTGAATTTTACAGCGTTTCCGTCGGCGACCTTTCCGGAAAAGTCAGGAAAAAAGAGATAGTCGAGCCGAGGCAGGTAGCCATGTATCTTCTTCGGGATATCTTGGATATGTCCTATCCATATATTGGTGAAAAACTGGGGAAGGATCACACCACTGCGATACATGCCGTCAGAAAAATAAACAACGAGATAAACAAAAACTCGTCTTTATTCCAAAAGATTATAACAATAAAAGAGTTGATTCATAAGGCCAGTTAAACAGATTATCAACAAGAGAAAGTATTGGTAAATAAGGAATAAAAGCGATTTGTTAATAAAACCCTCTCCTATAACAACAGTAACTATAATTTATATATAACATTATTATTAATACTATGAAGGTCATTGTAATAAAGAATAATTTAAAGGAAGGACTGTCCGCCGTTGGAAGAATAACCGGAGAAAATCTCCAACTCCCAATTTTAAAAAATATTCTGCTCGAGACGATGGATAATAAAATAGTCATTACCGCCACAAATTTGGAGATAGCCATCAAATACGCGATATCGGGAAAAATAATAGAGAACGGTTCTTTGGCGGTGCCGCTGTCAATCTTTTCGAATATTATTTCAAATATTCCCAATGAGCGCTTAAATATCGAAAATAAAAAAAATATTCTTGAGATACAAACCGATAATTACAAGGCAACCATTAATTCTTCGCTGGCGGATGAATTCCCGCTTATTCCGAAAATAAAAAACCAGAACAATTATCTTGAAATAGATTCCAATATTTTAAGGAACGCGCTATCTCAAGTCGTCGTAGCCTCCCAATTTTCAGAATTGCGCCCCGAACTAAACAGCGTTTTCGTAGAATATTCCATTGACAGCCTTAAATTCGTTGCGACGGACAGTTTCCGGCTTGCCGAAAAAGTGATCGGCGAGAATCAAATAACCTCAAGCTCCGAAGAATCATTCAGTTTCCTTTTGCCGATACAAAGCGCCAACGAACTGCTCAGGGTGCTTGGCGGAGAAGGCACAGTCAAGATATACCGGGATGAAAATCAGGTTCTGTTTAAAACGGAGCAATGGGAACTTTTCTCGCGCCTGATGGAGGGCTCTTTTCCGGACTATAAGGCAGTCGTTCCGAAAAAATATAGCGCCGAGATAATGGTTTCAAAAGAAGAATTTATAAACAGTTTGAAGCTCGTCGGAATTTTCAGCGCAAAAAGCAGCGAAGTAAAAATAAAAATACTTGAAAATAAAAAAGCTATAGAAATATCTTTCGCGGACCAGTCCCTTGGAGAAAACAGTTATCTCCTGCCTGCGAAACTATCAGGCTCATCCAAGGAAACTTCTTTCAACTGGAAATATCTTACTGACGGCCTGAAGGCGCTTGATTCGGAAGAGATTTTGTTCTGCATGAATGAAGACAATAAGCCGGCTGTTATAAAGTCATTGAAAGATACATCGTATTTTTATCTGGTGATGCCTATCCTAAAGGCATAAGTGCGCGGCTCCGGCAAAATACCTTTATTGGTAGACTATTGTTTCCGCCTTGGATTCCCTGCCTTTTTCGTCAAAAACGTCCAGCACAAGCGAATTTTGAGCCTGCAGGTGGGGGTTATTGATTATCGTGTTAAAGCGATAAACGGTGCCGAAATTGCCGGAGAAATTTTGGACAAGCTGCCCGTTCAAATAAACATTTATTTTGCTTATCTGATAATAAGAAGTTATGTCGGCGACAACATTAAGCGGCGAGCTCACGAATCCCCCAAGCTGGGGATTTAATATTTTTATCGACGGCAGAGGAGAATATGAATCTGCTGCCGGCGCGGAATATGACGAAGCCGGCGACGGCGACAAAGAATTCTGATAGAGGTCGGGCATATTGGTTTTCGCCCAATCAGACACACCTGTTTCCCAATTTATGAATTGAGGGTCATTCGAAGGGTCTGAAGGCGCCGGTCCGAGAGGATTGGATTTATCCACGTAGAAAAGAACCGAATGAATCTGGTTATTGGCGGCGAAATCTCCGTTCAGCATCGGTTTTGTTTCTTGCACGCTATTCGGCTTGTTGAATGTCTGCTTCGGCTGAGTTTTTATGGCCTCCGCAAAAAAATCATGCCATATCGGAACGGCTGCGAGAACACTGCCCCCGTGTTTCTGCATCGGCGTATTATCGTTATTTCCCGCCCATACGCCAACCACCAGCGTCGGAGTATATCCGAATGACCACGCGTCCCTGTAGTCGTTGCTGGTGCCTGTTTTTATGGCAACGTCATAATCCGGAAAAACAGTCAGCGGCAGGCTTGCCTTGAAAAGGTCAGCGCGCGCTTCCTGGTCAGACAATATGTCGTTTACAAGGCGTGGATATTGGGGGTCGACAACCGCTTGAGGATTGTCCTGATATGATTCGATGACTTTATCCTGATTGTTGCGGACTTCAAGCACCATAGTTTGCTGGTGCTTTACCCCTTCCTGCGCCAGAACAGAATAAGCTTCCACGAGGTCGATGAGTTTTACTTCCCCTCCGCCGAGAGTAAGCGACAAACCATAACGGCTAGGTTCATTAAGGGTCGTTACTCCGAATGCGTGTATATTGTCCAAAACAGCGGGTATTCCCGCCAGATAAAGCGCTTTTACTGCCGGAACGTTTACTGATTGCGCGAGCGCGGCCCTAATGGTTAGCGGGCCGGCGAAAGTCCCTTCGTTATCTTGCGGATGGAAGCAATCAGTGCTTGTGTTGTTGAAATCCACTTCCGCCGGGCACGAAGGATTATTCGAAGCAAATTCGGTCGGCACGTCGAACAAAATGGAATCCGGAGAAAATCCTTTTTCAAAAAGAGTCATGTATGTGAAAGGCTTAAGCGCGGAGCCCGGTTGTCGCAATCCTTGCGTGGCCACGTTGAAGTTGCCGTCGTTTTGTACATCGAAGTAATCCTTAGAGCCCACCATTGCGAGAATTTGGCCCGTGGTAGCGTCCTGGGCCACTAAAGCGGCGTTGTTGCTCTTGTAAAGCTCCTGGTTCCTCTTAACTCCGTTTTCAACCGCGGTTTCGGCAGCCTGCTGAAGATTCCAATCAAGCGTCGTTATGACTTTCAGTCCTCCGCGGTCAACCATATCCTCCCCGTATTTTTGCACCAGATAATCCTGGACCGCCATTACAAAGTGGGGCGCTTTTATTCCGCCTATCATCTTCGGCTGAAAAACTATTTTGTAAGCCAAGGCTTCATCAAGCTGCGGCTTGTTTATTTTCCCGAGCTGGTACATTTTATTCAAAACAACTTTCTGTCTGTTGAGAAGTTCGTCCAGATGAGGTCCCCAAGGAGAATAATATGATGGCGCCTTCGGCAAGGACGCTAAAACAGCGGACTCCGCCAGATTCAGGTCGCTGACCGATTTTCCGAAGTATGCTTCGCTGGCGGCCTCCACTCCATAGATAGTCGGACCGTACGGTATCTGGTTGAAATAAAGAGTCAGTATCTGATCTTTTGAATAATTTTCGTTAAGCTTTATCGCGAGAATGAGCTCTTTTATCTTTCTTGTAAGATTCTGGTCTATGGTTAAAAACGCGTTCCTGGCCAGCTGTTGCGTGATTGTCGAGCCTCCCTGAACTATTCCTCCGTGAATAAGGTTAACAAAAAACGCTCTCAATATTCCTTTCCAGTCGAAAGCGGGCTCGTTGTAAAAATTTTCATCCTCGATGCTTATAGTCGCGTCTTTGAGCGACTGAGGTATTTGGTCGAAAGAAACCGAAGTTCTTTTTTGTCCCGAGTTTATTTCGTAGAGAAGTATTTGCCCTGTTCTGTCATAAATTTTAGTAGACTGGCTCATCGTTTGGCTGCTTAAGTCGGCCACGGAAGGCAGATTGCTCGCCATAACCATCATGAATATCGTCCCCAAAACAAAAAGGACGGCGATTGCCATGCTCGCCGGCCAGAGCATGCTTTTAAGATTCCTATTTTTAAAACCGAATTTTTTAGCTGGTTTCATAGGCTTAGAAATAACAAAAATCGCCCCTTTTGTCTAATGGGGCGATTTTTGTTATCTTATTGGTTATTCGTATGATTCTTCGGAGTCGTCTGAATTTCCATACGCATCTTCGTAATGCATTCCTTCTTCTAGGCCAGCCTCATCGTCATCGTCGTCATCGTCATCATCGCTGCCTTCGTCTATTCCATCATCTTCCTCTTCAACTTCCTCTTCAATGTCTTCTTCCTGAAGAGCCGGGCTTTTCAATAGTTCTAATTCTGTAGCCATATTAGGCAAAGCTGTCGTATATGGTTATTTTAGCCAATGTTATTCAGAACTCATTTTGAAAATATCTTCAGCCGCGATACTGGTCAATTTCGTCTGGCGCAAGAAGCGAGGACGAAAGTGTATCAGTAGATACTCTAAGTCCGAAGCGACATAGCGACAGGCTAAATTGACCGTATCCCGAAGGGTTTTCTCTATTTTCACGCTCCGCTTCGTTGCAACTCGGTCGGAGTATGTCCAATACACCTTCCTCGTTGCGCCTAGCGGAATCGTGAAAATAGCTGAAAACGCGGGTTGAAGCATATTTCCAAGATGAGTTCATCGACCTTTTGCCGCTATAGCGGCGAATTCTTTAATTTAAAAAAAGTATAGGGTAAAAAATTTTAGTGTCAACCCCTCACATAAATTTTTATGTGAGGGGTCAAGGCACCCGGGGAAATCAGCTCGGCCGTTTCCCGTCTCTAAGCGTCCCCGCGGCGAATATCGCTATAGCCAGCGCGTCGCTTGCGTCGTCGATTATTTTCAGACTGGGAGTTCCCAGTGCGAGATTTACCATCTTTGCGATGCCGCGCTTGTCGGCATGTCCGTAGCCGGTGAGCCCGGATTTAACCTCGTTCGGCGAACACTCTTTTATTTCTATGCCTGCTTCGAGTACGGCAAGAACTATCACTCCGCGCGCTTCGGCGACCGACATGGCCGTCTTTTGGTTTTTTGAAAAGTAAACCCTTTCGACACCGACTATCTCCGGACGCCACTTTTTAAAAAGAGAATCCAGTTCTTTTTTTATTTGAAGAAGAACGTACTGTTTTTTTGAAGGGATTATTTTAAGTATGCCGGCATCAAGAAAAGATATTTTCCCACACTCTTTTTTAATCACGCCGTAGCCCACGCGCGCCGTTCCAGGGTCTATTCCGATTACTATCATAGTTATAAATTTTTAATTTCTAATTACTCTAATTTCTAATAAAATCCCAATTTCTGAATTCCTAATTTTTTCTAATTGCGTTATTGATTAGTCATTAAAAATTAGGACTCGGAAATTTCACCTGCATTCGTGTAAACATTCTGCACATCGTCGTGTTCGTCGAGAGCATCCATCAAAGCTTCGAGCTTTTTCGTATCCTCTTCACTCAAATCCTGGGTGAATTTAGGAACCAGTTCGCCGTCTTTTTCTTCGAACGCCCACTTGACGCTGCCTTGCTCGGCCCATTTGGCGCCGTGGTCGCTTAATATTTTTTTGATTTCCGCGATGACCCGGTTCTTATTGTCGGCGATGGCTTTGATGAGAATAGCCGCGCCGGCCGGACCGTAAGATTCCAAAGTAAGTTCTTCAAACGTCGCTCCGGGTTCGGATGCTTTTTTAATCGCGCGCTCGATGTTATCCACCGGCACGCTGGCTTCTTTGGCTTTTTGAATGGCGGTGCGGAGCCGGGGATTAAAATCTGGATTGGGTTCGGTGCCGACCGCTGCCGTTATCGCCTTTGAAAGCCTGGAAAAAACCTTGCCGCGCTTTTTGTCGGTTATTTCCTTCTTGCGTTTTATTCCCGCCCAATGAGAGTGTCCTGACATACTGAAAGAATAATGAATTATGGATAAAGAATAAAGGACTGCAATCTATTTGTATTATCCGCATCAACCAGCGGTATTTTTAAAAAAAAGCCCCGGGAGAACACAAGCGTTGCGCTTGGTCTTCCGGGGTAAATTCGGCTGGCAGAAAAGGGAAACTACCAGCCGACGTAGATCGCTTGCCAGTGGTCGTTGGGGCGAACCGAGATATCAATGAACCTTGATGTCTCGAGCGTGCCGAAGTTCTCAGTCGGCCGTTCGATAGTCACTTTTACCCGATGCTCTCCGGGCTTGAATGATATGTCGGCGGTCGATTGATAGGGGGCCAGCCTTATTTCTTCCGGGTTGCCGTCTATCTGCAGGCGAACGGAGTTCGCCGATTGGTTGACGAAGGCGCGCAGAGTCGGGTCGTCAACCGTGTCGTAAACCGTCGCGTAAGTGACGGCCGGCGGCGTGATTGCGTTGCCCGATGGCTGAAGCGGCGGCGTTGGCGGAGTGCCCGGCGGCGTAGGCGGCGATTGGACTTGCCCGCCGACACCGTATTGATAAACGGTGATTTCAGTGCCGAACGCCGGCACTGGTTTTCCGTTTTTGTCGGTTTCACTGCTGAAACCTATTACCGGTTTGCCGTTGACGCTTATGGTTCCGCATCCTGCCGTAATCAAACCGGCGAGGAGCACTGCAAAAACAAAAATCATTTTCATCACAGCCTCCTTGATTAGTCGAACGGCAGATTGACTTGAACCGTTGGCAGACCGGTCGCGCCGTCGGGGATATTCGCCCCGATTTGGAGCAACCAACTCCAGTGACGGCCGCCGTAGTAGTAGGCGGTCGGGTTGTTGCCGACACAGATGGAATACGTCTGTTTCGGTAGGTCGACCCTGTACTTTGCCGGCGGGAACCAGCTAATCGCGTAGAAAAACGGAAATGTGTCAATCCGGTAGCAACCAGGCTGGAGCAAGCGTATCCAGTACTGCGGATACGTCTGGCCGTCCGGTCCGATGATGAAGCGGTTGGCTCCTGACATGTATGTTTGCTCGACCAGCCGGTTGGCCTGGTCGTAAACGTACAAATTCATCGGAGCCGTGCCGCTGTTGATCACTAACCCGACGCGTGGGTCCTGGTTGCGAAACGGAAATTCCTGCGCGGCACTTTCCGGTTTTGCCGGGTCATGCAGCGATGCACACCCAGCTATAACAAAAGCCGACAACAAAAATGGCAAAAGCGTTTTCATGACAACTCCTTCCCTCCGTCTTAACGGAGAATATCAGATTATAGGGCTCCCAAAATATCAGGAGCATTCTCAAAAAACTTGCATAAATACTACATTATTTTGATGTTTTTGTCAACGGTGGGCAAAAAACGGCTTGCTACTCATCAAACAAGAAGCGTAAACTGAATTCAATGTTCGGAGCAAAACAACAAGTCGCGCTTCAATCAAAATTGAGTGAGATACACCGCGAAGCCGAAGAGCGCGATGCCAAGCGCCGCGCCGCGAAATCCGGGCTGCCATACATAGATTTGAGGACAACGCCCGTGAGCATCGACGCGCTGAAACTGGTTCACGAAGCCGATGCCAGGGCGGCGAATGCCGCGGCAATAGAAATATCCGCCCATGGCGGACCCGCCTCGGGCGGGAAAAATATAGTAGCCTTGGCCGTTATAGATCCGGAATCGCCGGAGCTTGCCAGGATAGTCGGAAAACTAAAATCATCGGGATTCGAAACGAAAGTATTTATAGCTTCGAAGAGCGCAGTCGAAAGAGTGTGGGAATCCTATTCTTTTGTTCCGAAAGAATCCAAAGAGATAACGGGCAAGGTAGAACTTTCGCCGGAAGAGATAGAAGATCTGGCGAAAAAACTAACCAGCCTTCAAGAGGTTCAGGACAAAATAAAAACTTTGGATTTTACCGAAGTCAGCACGACATCTCTTTTTGAAGTGGTTCTTGCAGGCGCCCTTTCCATCGGAGCATCCGACATACACTTTGAAGCGGAAAAAGAAAAAGCGAAAGTTCGTTTTCGTTTGGACGGAGTGCTTCACGATATTTTCGGAAATGTGCCGCTTAAAAATTACGAACATCTCGTTTCGAGAATAAAACTTCTTTCGAATCTTAAGATGAACGTGCGCGACCAGGCGCAGGACGGGCGTTTCACGATAGGCCTCGGAGGGAAAGAGATCGAAGTCAGGGTTTCGACGATACCTTCTGAGTTTGGCGAAACGATAGTTATGCGCGTACTCGATCCCGCAGCGACAGCCGTCGAGCTCAAACAGCTCGGTTTGAGAAAAGACGATTTGGAAATAGTCGAACGGCAGCTGAAGATGCCGAATGGATTGATACTTAACACCGGTCCGACCGGCTCCGGCAAGACGACGACGCTTTACGCTTTTCTGCGCCGCATCGCCAAACCGGAGATAAAGATAATAACGATAGAGGATCCTATAGAATACCGCGTTGAAGGAGTCGAGCAGACGCAAGTCGATACCGGAGCCGGATATACTTTTGCCGATGGCTTGCGCTCGATAATGAGGCAAGACCCCGACATAATTCTCGTTGGCGAAATACGCGACCACGACACCGCCGACATCGCTTTGCAGGCTTCGCTCACCGGACATCTTGTTTTCTCCACGCTGCACGCGAACGACGCCGTCGGGGCCGTGCCTAGGCTGGTAGATCTCGGAGTGAAAACCGTCACCATTGGGCCGGCGCTGTCCCTGGTAATCGCCCAGCGTCTTGTCCGCAAGCTTTGCATGGACTGTAAAAAAGAAACAAAGCTTCCGGCGGAAATAGAAGCCAAGGCAAAAAGTTTTTTGGAGAAACTTCCGGAGAGAGTAGATAAAAAATATTACGAACAAATAAAAATTTATGAGCCTGTCGGCTGCAACAAATGCAACGGGTTCGGGTACAAGGGCAGGATAGGAATATTCGAATTTATGGAGAGCAAAGCGGAATTCGAGGAAGCCATACTAAAGGACGCTTCCAGAATAACGCTGAAAAATCTATCACGGAAACAAGGAATGGTTACCATGCAGGAGGACGGCATCCTCAAGTCGCTTGAAGGAGTGACCAGCTTGGAGGAAGTCGAGGACGCGACAGGTCCGCTGGAGTGGTGAGGAAAGTTTTTTGAAAACAAAACGCTCCGGCAGTTGCCGGAGCGTAATAAGCCGACTCAGATCTGGGGGCTTTTCCCTGGCGGGAGTAGAGACTCTGTTTAATAAAATTAAAAGAGTTTAGAATTACCTGCGAGGATAGGTTTCGCCGGAGCCAAACCGTCCTAATCGCAAAACAATTCCCGCCCCCAGGTCTGAGGCGACTTACATCAATGACCCTGATATCATCGATTAAAGTTCTAATATGGTAGCATATGTTTTTTATTTTGTCAACCCCGCACCTTTTCCCCAATTCGCCGGGTTATTTCTCCTAAAAATACGATAAAAATAATAGACTTTTTAATTTTACGAATATGTTTTATAAAAAGGTGCGGGGTCAATATCATTAATGAAACTATCCTTGGATAAATAATAAAAATGAGCGAAAATAATTCAAATTTAGGCAAAGAAGACCTGACTATAGACCAGGCGCTGCGTCCTTTGCGCTGGGAAGAATATTACGGGCAGGATAAAACAAAGAACAATCTCAAGGTAATAATTGAAGCTGCTCTCAAAAGGAACGAACCGATGGACCACATCCTTTTTTGCGGACAGGCCGGTCTCGGCAAAACCACTCTCGCGTACCTTGTCGGTAAAGAATTGGGAGCGAATGTAAAAACCACTTCCGGACCGGCGCTCGAAAAACTTGGCGACATGGCGGCCATACTTTCCAATCTCGAACCGGGCGAAGTGCTTTTCATAGACGAGGTGCACCGCATCAACCGCCTTATCGAAGAAGTTTTATATCCCGCGATGGAAAGCAGAAAGCTTCATTTGGTCGTCGGCAAGGGCCCGACCGCGCGCAGCTTCAGCATCGACCTTCCGCCTTTCACTTTGGTGGCCGCCACGACCAGAGAAAATCTTTTATCGCAGCCGCTCCGTTCGCGTTTCGGCGCGATATTCCGTCTGGACTATTACAATCTGGACGACATAAAGGCGATATTAAAGCGTTCGGCTGAAATTCTCGGAATGAAAATAACGCCGGAAGCGGTAGAAATTCTTGCCAAGGCTTCGCGCGCGACCCCGCGCGTGGTCAACCGCCTTTTGAAGCGCGCCCGCGATTATGCCGAAGTACACGGACAGCCAGCCATAGATGAGAAAGTAGCCAGAAAAACCCTTGAAATGATTGACATAGACGAAGCCGGGCTTGAGCCGCAGGACAAGAGGCTTCTGGAGGTCATAATCGAAAAATTCGGCGGAGGGCCGGTTGGCGTCGGGACGCTGGCGGCTGCTTTGAACGAGGATAAAGGCGCCATAGAAGACATTTACGAACCGTATCTTATGACTCTCGGATTTTTGAAAAGAACTCCTGGCGGACGCGTGGTTTTGCCGGCGGCTTACGAGCATTTGGGAATAAGGAAGAAAGGGGAACTACTGTGATTTATGAATTATGAATTATGATTTAAGAGTAATCGAGAATTCCATTCATAAATCTTAATTCTTAAATCATAAATCCCAATGATTTACATAAACGAATGGCTTTCCAATCCGTCCGGCGCGGACAGCGGAAACGAATGGGTCGAGCTTTTCAACAGCGGAATGAACGGCGCTTCATTGAACGGCTGGATGCTTGTCTCCGGTAACGGCAAGAAATTCATTCTGGATGGAAAGAATATCGGCGCCGGACAATATCTCATTTTGAATCCCGCAGAAGTGAAAATGACTTTGAGGAATCAGGATGAATCACTTTCGCTTTACGATGCGCAAGGAAAACTCGCGTCGCAATCTTCTTTTTCCGGCAGCGCTCCAGAGGGAAAAAGCTATTCGCGCGTGAGCGGCGCGAGTAATTCGATTTTCGCGTTCTCCGACCCCACTCCCGCGGCGGCAAATAAAATTGTGAACCAATTTATGGCGGCGCAAATTTATCCGGTCAATCAGCCGCTGAATAAATATTTCGGCGCGCTCGATGTTCTGGGGCTGGCGCTCTTCGTCGGACTGATTTATCCTTTTTTAATAATTGCCATATTCAAAAAGAATGACTACCTATCAAAGCTCTTCTTCGGCCGCGACTAAAAAATTAGGCAGGGAACTGGCTAAAAAAATACTGGAAAGCGGCCAGTCAAAAAAAGCCGCTGTTGTCGACACTGTTGGGAAGCGCTCAATTTCTTTGTCATTGCGAGCTCCGATAGGAGCGCGGCAATCTCATACGAATAGCACCGTTATCGTGGCGCTTGGCGGCAAACTTGGCGCCGGCAAAACGACTTTCACGCAGGGATTTGCCGCGGGCCTCGGCATCCGCAGCAAAATCATCAGCCCAACTTTCATACTAATTAGAAAAACCGAATTGCCACGATTGGGTAATTCGCAATTTCGCAATTTCATACATATTGATGCCTACAGAGCGGACGCCAAAGATTTTTTGAAGCTGGGTTTTAAAGAGCTGGCTGAGGACAACAGAAATATAATTCTGGTAGAATGGGCAGACAGGCTTAAAAAGATTCTGCCGAAATCGGCGACTTGGCTGAAATTGAGCCACGGGAAAAAAGAGAATGAAAGAACCATCAAAATAAAATAATGAAAACCCTTATTCTAATCGACGCCAATTCGATAATCCACCGTTGTTTTCACGCGTTGCCGAAGTTCACCGCTCCGGACGGGCGGCCGAGCGGGGCGCTTTACGGCCTGGCGAGCGTACTTCTGAAAATTTTCCGGGAAACTCCGCCGGATTACGCCGCCGCTCTCTTTGACAGGCCCGAGCCGACTTTCCGCGACAAGATGTATAAAGAGTACAAAGCCCAGCGGCCGCCAACCGAAAATATTTTAATATCGCAGCTCATCGAAGCGCCCAGACTTTTCGAAAAATTCGGAGTGAAGCCGTTCGACAAAGCTGGTTTCGAGGCCGACGATTTGATAGCCACGCTCGCCGAAAAATTCAAGGATGAAGTTCAGGTCATAATAATGACAGGCGATATGGATACGCTTCAGATGGTAAAAGACGGCAAAATAACCGTGCGCACTTTCAAAAAAGGGATAAGCGAAACTATGGATTTCGATGAAGCGGCTGTCAGGAACAAATACGGGCTTGAGCCGGAACAACTCGTTGATTACAAAGCGCTCGTCGGCGACGCATCCGACAATGTCAAAGGCGTTTCGGGCATAGGGCCGAAAACCGCCGCGGGCATACTTCATAAAGCGGGAACATTGGAAAACGCCTACGCCAACCCGTTGCTTCTTCCGGAAAAAGTCAGGGAAAAACTTTTGGAATCAAAAGAGCAGGCGGAACTTTCCAGAAGATTGGTGCTGCTCGAAAAGAATGTTCCCGTTGGCGACGTGAAGCTGGAAGAATTGAAAGCCGAAATGAAAAAGGAAGACATAAAAGAATATTTTGAGAAATTTGGTTTCAGGGCACTGATAAACAGAATGGATAACGGTTTGCAAAAATCCCCAGCCAAAGTTCCGGCTAAAAAACCGAAGGAAGATTCAGACTCCAAACAAGGCAAGTTTTTGTGAAGTTTTTCCAGAGTTCACCTGTGGTATAATTGCACAAGAAGCGATGTCCAACCTGAAATTTTTTCTAATAGCAATTCTCCCCGCGGCCGGCGTTATCCTGATAGGCCTGTATTTTTTGCCACTTGCCTGGTCGCTTGGCGTACTTCTGCTGACAGCCATTGTTTTGGGATTATTTTTTATCTCGGCCAAAACGGTTGGCGGCGCAAAAGCAGGCACTGCGCCCACAGTCAGCGCCGAAGTGAGCCAGGACGAACTCAGCACCATACTCAATAATTTTGGCGACACGCTGATAATTTACGACGAGAATTTCAAAATATTATTTTTTAACGCGGCCGGGGAAAAGCTTTTTATGGTCCCGGCGAGCGAGATAAGCGGAATGACAGTAAAGCCTGAAGCAGTCGACAATCCCAGGCTCCGTCTTCTGGCACAGGTTATTTTTCCGACGCTTGCTCCGGTGATGATACCTCGCTCTCAGCCTGGAACATGGCCTCAAATTGTAGACATTTCATTTACCGTGCCCCAGCTTGAACTTCGCGTCAGCACTTCGCAGCTGGCAAGAATTGCCGGCGAACCCGCGAGATTCCTTAAAGTTATCCAAAACCGCACGCACGAAATGGCGCTCATCAAAACCAAAAACGATTTTGTTACGGTTGCTTCCCATCAGCTGAAGACGCCGCTTACTTACATGAACTGGGCGCTTGAAGCGCTAAACGATGACACGGCGCTTAGCGATTCCAACAAAGAATTGGTTAGCGGAGCGTTTAAGGCAGGACACCTTCTCGCGGAAATAGTAGAGAGCCTTCTTAACATAGCGAAAATAGAAGAAGGCCGCTTCGGATATAAATTCGAGGAGACTAAAATAGAGGATTTTCTCAATCAGGTTTTAAGCCAAGCGATGCCTCAGGCGAACAAAGCGGGTATAAGGCTTTATTTCGAAAAGCCTCAGTCAGCGCTCCCGCCTGTTTTTATAGACAGTCAAAGATTGGCGCTTGCCGTTTCCAATTTAATAGACAATGCAGTCCGCTACAACGTTAAGAACGGAGAAGTAGTAGTGCGCGCGGAGCAGGTCCCCGGCAGGCCATTCATCGAAGTGAGCGTGAAAGACACGGGCATCGGCATACCTCCGGAAGAAGTCCAGAAACTTTTTACGAAATTCTTCCGCGCCGAAAACGCGGTCAAATCTCAGACAGAGGGAACCGGACTCGGATTATACATAGCGAAAAATATCATCGAGGGCCATGGCGGAGAAGTGCGCGTTGAATCGGAACTTGGGCGCGGCACGACTTTTTTCGTGACTTTGCCGACAGACCAGTCTCTCGTTCCCCAAAGGGAAATTCCCCAGGATGCTTAAGAGTGGCTTATGGCAGATAGCTAATGGCCAATAGTAGCGTTGCGTTAGGCTGTTCATATGTCATATGCTATTGGCAATAAGCTAAAATTATGCCCGAACTTCCTGAAGTCGAAACAATTGTCAGAGGTCTCCGAAAAAAAATCGTCGGCCGTAAAATTGTAGGTGTTTGGCTCGGCTGGCCGAAGCTTGTAAAGAGCCACAATCCCGCCGAGTTCGCCCGGATTCTCAAAGGAAAGAAAATAACCGGCGTGGAACGGCGTGGGAAAAATATACTTATGGATCTTTCCGCGCCAAAAGGCGTCGAATTGAAGCTTTTGACTCATCAGAAAATGACGGGCCATTTTATGGTCGGCAAATGGAGGCTCGCGGGGGATAAATGGGAAAGCCTGAATGGAGGGCACCTGGGGCATAAGAAAAACAGCTATATCCGCCTTATGCTGACCCTCGATGACGGCCGGGGGCTGGGGTTGTCCGATGTCCGTAAATTTGCGAAAATTATCCTTGGAGAGAGGAAAGAAATCGAAAATCTGCCGGAGCTCAAAAAGCTCGGACCCGAACCGCTGGAACGCGGATTTACTTTTAGCGAGTTTGAAAAAATCGCCAAAAATAAAAAAAGCGCCGCCAAGCGCGCGCTGCTTGACCAGAATTTCATTGCCGGGATAGGAAACATCTATTCCGACGAAATTCTCTGGCTGTCGCGGATACATCCTCTCCAACCAATATCTTCCTTAAGTAAAGAAAGGCTTCAGAAACTTTTCAAAGCGATAAAATGGGTGCTCCAAAAAGCAGTAAGATTGCGCGGCTCTTCCGTAAGCGATTACCGTGATTCTTCCGGCAAGCCCGGCAGTTACGCGAAAACGAGATTCGTTTACAGAAAAGCGGGCGAACCATGTCCCAGATGCGGAGCAAAAATAATTTCAATGAAAGTCGGAGCGCGGACGGGTCATTTTTGCGGGAAGTGCCAGAAAATAAGCGCATAGCAAATAGCGTATAGCGTGTGGCAAAAACATGAAACATCCAGTTAAATATATTTTCGTAGTTGGCGGAGTGATGTCCAGCGTGGGCAAAGGCATCGCCGCCGCTTCCATCGGCAAGGTATTGCAGTCCCGCGGCTACAAAGTCGCAAACCTGAAGGCGGATATGTACGTCAATATCGATGCCGGTACTATCCGTCCCGCGGAACACGGCGAAGTTTTTGTCGGGGAAGACGGCATTGAAGCCGACCAGGACTTGGGCAATTACGAACGTTTTACCGACCAGGTCAGCACTCGCGACAACTATATTACTACCGGACAGATTTATGCGGAGGTGATTAAACGAGAACGCAATTTGGAATACGGAGGAGAAGACGTCGAGGTATATCCCGACGTACCAAAAGAGATAATCAGGCGCATAGAATCCTGCCAAAAAAAGAACAGGTCAGAGGTGATGATAATCGAATACGGCGGAACAGTGGGAGAATACCAATTACTTCCGTTTTTGGAAGCCACAAGAATGATGAAGGCAAAAAGCCCAAAGGACGTTTTCGTGGTTTTGGTGAGTTATTTGCCTACTCCGAAGTTGCTTGGAGAGCAAAAATCAAAACCTACCCAGCACGCCATTACCGACCTTCATTCGGTGGGCCTAAACCCGGATTTCGTTATTTGCCGGTCCGATCAGCCCGCGACGCCGGATATCAAAAGAACCATCAGCAACGTTTGCAGCCTGCCCATAGAAAGGATAGTTTCAGCTCCGGACATTTATTCCATCTACGATGCGCCGGTTAATTTTGAAAAAGAGAATCTGGGAACCACTTTGCTTCATGCCATGGGTTTGTCCGCCGGCCGCAAGGATCTCGCTGATTGGACGGAGCTGAGCAATAAGATCAAAAAAATCAAAAAAGAAATCCGGATCGGAATTGTCGGCAAATATTTTAATTCGAAATCCACGAAAGACACTTACATCTCCGTCATAGAAGCGATTAATCATTCGGCATGGACGCTAAATCTCAAGCCTGAAATCGTTTTTCTTGATTCGGAAAAATATGAAAAAGACAAACGCAATCTGAAGGAGTTGAATGATTTCGGCGGGATAATAGTCCCGGGAGGGTTCGGCAGCCGCGGAGTGGAAGGCAAAATCCGTGCGATTCAGTACGCCAGAGAAAATAAAATTCCTTATTTCGGATTGTGCTACGGAATGCAGCTTGCCACCATTGAGTTCGCCCGGAATGTTTGCGGAATCAAAGACGCGAATACGGCGGAAATAAAACCCAACACCAAAAACCCCGTGATACATCTGATGCCGGAACAATTAAAACATCTCGAGCGAAAACTGTACGGCGCGACCATGCGCCTAGGCGCTTACCCGGCGGTTTTACAGGCAAATAGCTTAGTGCATATGGCTTATCGCAACGCAGATCCGACTAAAAAAAACAATTCGAGATTAGCTACGCGCCCTTTGCTAATTTCCGAACGCCACCGCCACCGGTACGAATTTAACAACGCTTATAAAACTCGCCTCGAAAAGAAAGGGCTTAAGTTTTCCGGAACTTCGCCTGACGGCCAGCTCGTCGAAATAATCGAACTGCCCGGACATCCGTTTTTTGTCGGCACTCAATTTCATCCTGAATTCAAATCCCGTCCGCTAAGCCCGCACCCGCTTTTCACGGAATTCATCAAAGCGGCTTCGGCGCGGAAGAAGGCTGTTTCCAAAAAATGATAATTTTCCTCCACGGGCCGGACGAATACCGCCGCCTGCAAAAAAAGAAAGAAATAATAGCCGAATTCAGGAAGAAGCACGAAGGCGTCGCCATAAGCCGTTTTGATTTGGCGGACAAGGAAGAATTTCCTAAATTCGCCGAATTCATAGGCAGCCAGTCGCTTTTCGACCCTAAAAAGCTGGCCGTTCTTGAAAACGTGTTCGAGGTTATCGGCGGGGAAACCTTAAAAAAGGAGCTTTCGGCGCGGCTCAAAGAAGCCGCGAAAAATCCGGACATCACCGTTTTGGTTTCCGAAAAAAATAAATCGAGCGAAGGCCTGACTTTTCTCGCCGGCAAATCAACAAACATCAAGCATCAGGACTTTCCTTACTTAACCGGCGTCAAATGGGAATCTTTCATTTCCGAAGCAGCGAAGGAGAATGGAATAATGCTGCAGCCGGCAGCCGTGAAATTCCTGGCGGAGGCTTATCAAAACGATACCTGGATGCTGGTCACCGAAATCGGGAAAATATCCGGCATTCCGAACCCTTCGACAAGCTCAGGGCAAGGAAAAAGCATCGGAATCAAGGAGCTGGAATCGCTTGATATAGAAATAAATCCGGATTATTTCGGGCTTCTTAAAAATTTAAAAAATTACGAAATGGGCGCGCGCCTGGCATCGCTCGAGAAACTTTTTTTGCTCAACGAAGCGATGCCCAAAGTTTTCAATATGATTGCCTATCAGATTCCCGACAAGCTGCCGCAGCTGGCGAAATACGACGTTCTGGTGAAATCCGGGAAATTGGAATACGAAGAAGTGCTGGTGGATTTAATATTGTAGATATTAGGAGATTAGGATATTGAGATATTGGTAAATTGAGAGATTAAAAATTATGAAATTTGAAGACTTGGAAATATATAAATTATCCCGGGAAATATCCGGTGACGCTTGGGAAATTTATAAAAATTTTGAGTGGGAAACAAGAAAAGTTATAGGTGACCAGTTTATTCGATCTATTGATTCCATTGGCGCGAATATTGCCGAAGGTTGCGGGAGATTTCATTATCTGGATAGAAACAAATTTAACTATAATGCCCGCGGTTCACTCGTAGAAAGCATTCATTGGATAGAGTTGCTTGTCGAAAGAGGAATCATAAAAAAGGAGGAAGGCGACGCCCTCAAGAATAAAATGGAAATTTTGCATCACAAGCTCAATAATTATATTAACGCGACAAAAGAACATAACCGAGATAAATAAACCCAATTACCCAATTTTTAATTTCTTAATATCGCATTCCGACTAAGTTCAACAAGTAAGTGCAACACTTCGGCCTGCCTGCCGCAGGCAGGTACAATACGAAGTGTATGAAATACAAACATTTATCGGTTGAGGAGAGGGAAAAGATACAGGAAATGCTCTGGCAAAAAGCCTCAATCAG
>DATKTR010000021.1:0-27424 GCA_035531015.1 Minisyncoccota bacterium
TATTTAAAACAAAATTTTTAAAGCCCTGTAATCTTAAAAGATTAATAGTATTTTCCAAAAGAGGCTTTCCGCCGATAGGAAGCATTACTTTGGGTAAATTCTTTCCCAAATCTCCCAACCTAGTGCCCAAACCTGCCGACAAAATAAAAACTTTGTAGTTTGATAAATCGGTCATTACTTTCCCTTTTCTATTAGGTGATCAAAATAGTTCTTGAAGTATTTGGTCATCATATGCATTACCGTATCATGAGTGCTTTCAACGACCTCGTATTCCCCTTTTGGCGTCGGCACGTGGATTTTAATGTCGGCCAGCTGGTTCAGTTTGTTGGACGAGTCGAATCCCGAAAGGCCTATTACGGGCACCTTATGTTTTTTGGCAACTTCAACTGCCTTAATTATATTGGTCGAGTTCCCAGAGCTTGATATCGCAATAACAACATCACCGTCCTCAAGAACATTTTCAAGCGGTCCGGCGAAAACCATATCGTAACCGATATCGTTCGCCCAGGCGGTCAGTTCCTCTTCGCTTCCCGGAATGCGGCTCACCATAAAACGGCGGTTATGCTGGTCAAGGTGATTGCTGAAAACAGTCTTATTGAAATCCGTCACCCAATGACCGGCAATGCCCCATGAACCTCCGTTGCCGAAAATATAAATGCGCCCGTCGCGTTCGTAAGCCGCCTGAAGAATATTGAGCGCCTTTGCGATTTCGTCATGCGGCAGATTTTCTATGGCCGTTATGAATTTTTGGGCAAATTCTTTTATGAAATCCTTCATACTGTTGTAATCAGCGAATAGCGAATTTTTACTAATTTACGAATTAATATTAACTATTCTTTTAAACTTCACTTCATTGTTGCCGAAATTTATTAAAATAGCCAATTTCATGTTTGTCATTTTAAGATAATTTAATACTTGGTCAATATTGCTTTTCGAATATCGTTCGTTTTTCTTTATTTCTACGACAATTTTATCTTCAACTACGAAATCCAAAAAGTTTTTGCCTATTAGCGTACCATGGTAATAAAGCGGATAATAAACTTGTTCAAAATGTTTCACTCCCTTGTCTTGGAAGGCTTTACTGAGTGCTCTTTGATAATATTTCTCAATGTGTCCGCTACCCAAATTGTTGTAAACATCAAAGGCGCAACCGATAATCTTATAACTGACATCTGGAAAAATTATGTCGTTTCTTTTTAATTTACTCATTCGTATATTCGTAAATTAATTCGTAATTCGTTGATTATCACCGTCGCCGTTAAAAACTATCTCTGCGCCCGATTGCACGAATTTTATCGGGATTTCCTGGAATTCTTTCAATGCTTTTTCTTTGGCTACTTTCCCCATAGCTTCGCGAATTGCCGGCTTTTTGTCTTCGGGAACAATAAACATAACGCATCCCCCGCCTCCGGCGCCCAAAACTTTTCCGCCCCAGGCTCCGGCATTCATTCCTGCGTTATAAAGCTCGTCAATTGTGGAATTGGAAACGTTCGAAGCCAGTGTTTTTTTCTTGAGCCAGCCTTCGTGAAGCATTTCTCCCAATCCCTTAAAATCACCGGCGAGAAGAACATCCCTGAAAGCATGGACTGAATTCGCCATATCTTTCATTGTTTCGAATTTATTGCTTACGGCTATGTTGGCTTTCTGCTCTGTTAAAACGCTTGAAGCTAACCTGGTAAGTCCGGTATAGAAAAGCAAAATGCTGTTTTCAAGGCCGAGACGCTTTTTGTAATCCCAAAGAACCGGTTCCACGTCAACGCTTTCATCGGAATTGAATTGAATTACGTTCAATCCTCCAAAGGCAGATGCATACTGGTCCTGCTTCCCTATCGGCTCGCCGAGTAATTCTATCTCAAGGCGGGAGGCTTCTTCCGCCGCCTCTCCCTTGTCCAGCTTGTTGCCTTTAAACGCGTGTAGTCCCTTCATTAGGGCCACGGAGAAGCTGGAGGAAGAACCGAGTCCGGTTTTGGCCGGCAGGCTGGCGAACGAGCCTATTTCGATTCCGTTGCCTATTCCCATGTCCAAAAGTGCCGCTTTTATGCGCGTGTGCTGAAGGTCGCTTGGCTTATCAACTGTTTCCGAAATGGAATAGCGCGCCGAAACTTTCGGAATCAAAGGCGTCCTGTTTATGGCGACATAAACGAACTTGTCTATGGCCGTGGAAATGACGCGTCCCGGGTGCTTCCGGTAGAAATCACCGATATCCGTGCCTCCTCCGACAAAGCTTATTCTCAACGGGGCTCTGACTATAATCATGATATAAACATAATAAAATAAAGCATTAAATGTGTCAAAACCGTTTCGGATATATGAATTCGCGGCTATAATTAACTCAATTGTGCCTAAAGAAAAAATCATAGTTGCCGGAAAATATTTATTTCTCGCCGGAGTGGCGCTACTCATTGTCAGGAATAATTCATACCCGTTCTTTATAAAACGCTCCAGTGATATTCTTTTTGCCCTCTCTGCAATAACAGCTTTATACGTGCTTTTTCGTTTTAGGACGGGATATGAGAATTTCATCAAGAATAAAAATATCATAATTGCCTTATTGCTCATTTGCTCCGGATTAATTGCCGCTTCTTTAAGCGGATATTTTTTTGACGGAACATCTTTCACGAAAGAAGGTATTCTGAACGTAGGCAGATTCTCCGAGGTTTTTCTGATAATTTTTCTGGTTTCGTTTTTCCAGAGCTTCGACGAAAGTTTTTATAAAAAAGCGGCGCTGGCGCAATTATCAACTCTGGCTTACCTGCCGACTCTTTTCTTCCCGCATGCCGATTTTATCAGGGCAATGCATTATAGGTTCGACCTTTTCGAAAATTGGCCTTCCAATGTCGGTTATTACCTCATACCGAGTTTTATTTTAATGGCCGTTTTTTTGTTGAAAAAGGCCGGTTCCGGTAAAAAAATATTTGCACTGACATTTGCGGCTACAATCGGATTGTCCGCGATTTTGCTCTGGACTCAGACAAGAGCGGCGTGGCTGGGGTTGGCAGCCTCATTTTTGCTGTTCCTCTTTTTGATCAAACCTGGATTTAAAAAGGCTGCAGCGGCAGCGGCAATTGCCGCAGTTATTTTTATGGCTGGTTTTTCCATTCTTAAATTCCAGCCCCGCGTTAAAGATATGGTTGTTTCAAGAGTTATCCCCGCCTCAAATAGTCCGGAATTTTTTAATAGCGACACAAAGGAACTTGCCGGCAAGCCGGTGTCCGGACTTTTCAGCGAACCATACAGGATAAATCTTTGGAAGATATATTCGGATAAACTCGCAGCTAATCCTTTAGGGCTTGGGGTAAATTACGAACCGGTCAACGTGGGCCAGGGGCCGCAAGGGCCGCATAATACTATTCTTGAATTTTTGGTTTTGGCGGGACCGCTCGGATTGGCCGGATTCATCTGGCTGATATTCTCCGCTCTCAAAAACGTTTTTATTAAAATAAAAAACGCGGCTTTTGAAAACCGCTTGTGGTTTGCCTATCTATTTTCTTCGCTGGCTGGTTTGTTAGTAGCTTCTATGTTCGACAATATGTCACTCTTTCACCTGTCATGGCTTATCCTCGGAATGGCTTTGTTTATTTAAGATTAGTCGCATAAAGATATCCGCATTTGTCGGCGACATATTCCGTTTCGACATTGAACTCTTTGCCTAAATTTTAAAATTTTCCTTGTACCACTCGGCGTAATCTTTCACGGATTTTTCCGGAGTGAATTTCGGTTTCCAACCGAGTTTCTTTAGTTTTGAAATTTCAGATACGGCATGGCGTGTGTCGGTTCTGCGAAAGCCGCCTATGACTATCTCCGAACGCGTGAGAATTAATTTTTTTACGAGCTTCGCGAAATCAACAACTTTCCATGCTTTTCCTCCTCCTACGTTGAAAATTTCGAAATCCATTTTTTTGTTTTTAAGCGCCATAACATTGGCGGCAACGACATCGTTTATGTTCACGAAGTCACGCGTTTGGTTGCCGTCTTCGTAAACCGTTATTGGCTTGCCTGACAGCGCCTGTACCACAAAAATGCGGAGCGCGCCGGAATAAAGGTTAAGTGGAGACTGCCTGGGCCCCTGAACGATGGAATAGCGGAAAATCGTCGTCGGTATGTCGTAAGTTTTGCCGAAACGAAACGCTAGGCGCTCAATGGCTTCTTTGGAAAGCCCGTAGGCATTAGTCGGAGTTAATTGCTGTTCTTCGCGGAAAGGATGGAATTTTGCAGGCTGGCCGTGTTTGCAAAGTATGTCGAATTTTTTCTGTTCGAATTGTTTCTCGGTTCTTACTTCCGGGAAAAACATTTTGCCGTTGTGGACGCACTCGTACATTCCATCGCCATAAGCGAACTGCGTGCTCGCCAAAATGACTTTTTTAACCGGGAGATTTTTCTCGACTATCAATTCATAAATCAGCGCCGAACTGACGGTATTGGTTTCAAAAAATTTGCTGAAATCCGGACGCTGGTCTTGATAGGCCGCAAGGTGATAGACATAAGAAACGCCTTTGAGTGCTTTCTCCAAATCTTTTTTCACGCGGACATCGCCTCGAATAAGCGTATATCCTTTGTTTAAAACATACTTTGGCCACCGTCCGTTGTGCACCGGCGGCTGGAGATTGTCGATTATTACTATTGAATATCCCTTTTTAGCCAGCGCGTCGGCCGTATGGCTTCCTATAAACCCGGCGCCTCCGGTTATTAAGATTTTTGTACTCATTGGTTCTTGGTTTAAAATTTTGGAAGCGAGTATGGTCTTTAAGATTTAGGTTTTTGGGTCCAGACGACTAACGACCATATACTAAACTTGTTTCTAAAACTTTCAACTAATGACTTTATTCTTCATAGAATAGCATCTTGTGCTTGCGTTGCCAAAAGAACTTTATAGTTGCCGATATAATCCTGCCGGGTATTACCGCGACAGACAAAAACACGAATGGATAAAGAATTGCCATAACGCTCCCCTCCCAAGCCTCTTTAAAGGCGACTAACGCTTCTTTTTTGTTTCCGAGCAAAAGGTATGCGACGGCGAGTTTTAGCAGCAGCAGCCGGATTATTTTTTTCTCGCCGTACTTTTCTCTTTCTTTTTCCGTCATGCGCGCGAAAAGTTCCCTGAAACTGCGCAGGTTCATTTTTTTCATCTTTACCTGGTTATGGAAACCGGAAAGGCTTTTTCTGCTCATCCTGTTGTAGTGAAGCGGCTTGTCAACGTATCCGAATTTCACCCCTTTATAAGAAAGGCGGCGCCACAAGTCCCAGTCCTCCGCATCTCTGAAATCCGGATTGAATCCGTTTTCCGAGGCGAAGACATCACGGCGCATCATTACCGAACCGGGATTTATGAATTGGTGGCGCAAAAGTTCCCTGAATATATCACCGCTCGGCATCGTCCTGTCGTAGCCGTATTTTTTATCAGGAGCATCATCGTAAAAACTAAGAACGCGGCAATACGCCACGCCATAATCTTTATGCGACTCCAAAAAATTAACTTCGTCTTCGACTTTTGACGGCGCTTCCAAATCGTCGGCGTCAAGAAAAGTAATATAATCGCCGTGCGAAAGTTCGAATGCTTTGTTCCTTGCCTTCGAGATGCCGCCGTTTGGCTGCTCGAAATAAATTATCCTTTTGTCGCTCAAATAAGGCTTAACCGCTTCAGCAGTGCCGTCGGTGGAACCGTCGTTAATGACAACTACCTCTATGTTTTTATATGTTTGTCCAAGCGCCGAATCTATGGCAGCCTTTACGAATTTTTCCGCGTTATATGCCGGTATGAGAATTGATACAAGCGGTTTACTCATATTTAAGCCCGATTTTTTTGAATATCTCGAGGAATCTTTTTTCGTAGGTGTGGTCTTTTATCGTCCGCTCGTAGCCGGCGCGCGCTATTTTTTTCCTTTCTTCTTCGTGCTCCAGATAATATTTCACCAGCTCCGGGATTTCTTTCTCATCTTTATAAACAACTATTTCTTTCCCTATTTCGTAATAGCGTTCCAGCCCTTTGGCGTATCCCGTCAAAAGAAATCCGCCGCACGCAGGTATTTCAAACATACGTCCTTTTATTTGTGAAAGATTATGCCCCATTGAAAAGGATTTTAGATTTATGAAAAAGTGCCAAAAATCCGGAACAATCCTGTTCACGCTCCTTCTGAAAAAAAGTTTTCCCAGCGACTTTAGCGAATAATCCATATTCGGCTGATTAAGGCCGAGGTTTATTTTACTGTTTCCGAAAAACTTAATCATTTCATCTTCTGGTATTCTTCCGTTGCCCCAACCGGCGCCGAATGTAGAGACTTTTATTCCCGCTTTTCTTATCGCATCGACGACTCTTTGGCGTGATTTATTCCACGATCCGATAAGGCTGACGTCTGGTCCGGTGTCTGATGACTGGTTACCGATGACTGATGACGGCTTATACAGCTCCGTATTCGCTGCCCAGCAGGATTTTATGACATTCTTAAACCCAAGCTTCTGGTACCATTCAAAGGACTCATCGTAAACTGTAACCACCCAGTCAAAGTACGGCGCCCACCAACGCGAATAGCTCCAAAATCTCCAAGTATCGTCCGAAAACCATGCCAGTGTTTTTGTGTTGGTCTCATGCCTGATTTTCAAAAGAGTGTCTTTACTCACTTCGTCCGTCAGCATAAATACGAAAAGCAAATCGGGCTGCCATTCTTTGACCGCTTCCAAAAGCCCTTCGTTGAACTCCTTTTTACCCACTTCAAGTATCCTGTCGAACGGAAAGTATTTTATCTCGGCGCCGGGAAAATTCTTTAAGCTCAAATAAAAATTATTGTGCTCAAAACTAAGGCCGGCAGCCTTTTTATAAAAAGAATATTGTATACCCGTATATATTATTTTCATCCCATTAGAGGCAGGTCGCGGTCGGCGATTTGTAAAAAGTTATAATCCATTACAACGGCTTCTCATATATCTCGAAAGCAACAATAATGTGGCACAATCGTGGCTTCTAACGGGATTAATCCCACGCATAATTTACGCGATAAGAGAATCGTACAACTTTTTCCTGCAATCACAACTCGTTCAAAATTTTTTGAATCTGTTTTTTAAATTCGGGCAGGTCGTTTTGAACCGTATCCCAAGTAGTTTTGATATCAAGGTCAAAATACTCATGAACAAGCACATCTCGCATACCGGCAATTTTTCTCCAAGGAATGTCTGTATATTTATTTTTGAGCGTCTCCGGCAGGTTTTTGACGGCCTCGCCTATTATCTCAATGCGCCGAATCACCGCATCCTGGTCTTTGAGTGATTTCAAAAACTCTTCAAACGAAACGCCGCACGCATAGCCTTCTGCCGCTTCAATGCTTTCCAAGATGTGGTCGAGGAAAATTTTGGGGTATTTTTCCATAATAAAAATCGTGAACTACATAATGGCAACTTCGTCTCTTTCGATGTATTTTTTTAGCGGCGGGTAGATGGACCTGCGCGTAACAAGGTCAACTTTGCGTCCCAAGGCATCCTCAAGCTCTTGTTTCAAACCGACAATGTCAAACAAAGTCATAACCCTCTCAAATTCTATAAGGATATCTATATCGCTGTCGGCAGTGGCTTCGCCGCGCGCGAAGGAACCAAAAATCGCCGCTCGCGTTATGCCGGCGCTTTTCAGGATAGGCAGCGCCATCCGCTTGATATCCTGAATAGTTATTAAATTTTCTACAGAATTCTCCATAACGAAAGTATCGCAGAAAAATCCGGGAAAATCAATGGCGGCTCAAATAAAAATTATTGTGCTCAAAACTAAGGCTGGCAGCCTTTTTATAAAACGAATATTGTATACCCGTATATATTATTTTCATTTTTTCAAATTAAAAATTTTTTCAGCATACTTGTCCCAGGCCAAATTTTCCCGCACAAATTCTTGGCCATTGCGAGAAATTCTCTCATATATTTCGGGATTATCCAAAAGATATTCTATTTTTTCTGCGATGCTCGACGGATCTCCGGATTTTGAAAAAACGGCGTTAACCTTGTCTTCCAGAACCTCGACGACGTTCGTCGCGTCTGACGCGACCAAAGCTAGTCCTGCGGCCATGCTTTCGAAGGCTATCATGCTCCATATGCGCGTCGTATTCGGAAAAATGAAGATATCGCTTTCCCTCTGTATGCGCTTGAGTTCATCTTCGCTGGCTCCTTCAAAATAAAACTTCACGAAACTTTCCATATCGTTTTCTTTGGCCAAACGCAAAAGAGAATCTTTATACGTTTTGTTCTTAGAAAAATCCTTGCAAATTATGTTTGTTCTGCTTTCGTACCCGTCATCTCTGAGCTTGGCAGCGGCAATAATTACATCCTCGAATCTTCTGGCTGAGCTCAGCGAGCCAATGGTTAAAAGAACAACAGGGTCGTGCGCTTTGCGAATATTACAGAAGAACGCGTCAAAATCCACCGGTAGCCTCATAAGAACGACTTTCTTCGGAGAAACAGTCTCCTCAATGGATTCCTTTTGCTCATCGCCGTTAACTATCACAAAATCTATGCCTCTGACATACCACCCGACTTTCATTCTTTCCCATAGTGAAGCTACTATGCTAAAAATATTTATAAAAAATGATTTTTTTCTCGTGCGATAGTAAGGACATGTATTCATGGTCCATATAAGCCTGGCATTCGGATTATCTTTTTTATAGGAGGACGCTATATGATAAGAAGAATCATCCTGGAAATCGACGATATCGTATCCGTTTTTAAGCTCCCTTTTAATGGCTTTTGCGGCTTTAGCCGAAAATCTAAGATATTTTATTCTCTGAACAACCATTCTCCAGGCGCCATCTGCGTGAGGAATATGGTCACTAGCGCCATGCGAAAGAGGCACTACGATTATATTCAAGCCTTTATGAAGTTCGGGAAAACACGCCTTGTCGAACAATACGGTGTAAATATCGACAGAGTGGCCTATTGCTGCCAGAGTGCGAGCTTTGGTGTATAACAGCCTGGTATCGCCACTCTCCGTAGCCAAATTGAAATGCGTGATGGCTATTTTCATGATTCTACGCAAATTCGCACGAGCCACCCTTTAAAGGGCGCGGCTTCCATCTTTTCCTATAAGCAAAACTTCCGGGAACGGCACTATAAAATGCCCTCCTTTGTCAAAAAACTTCTTTTCCCTCGCCGTAAATTCCTTCAAAAAATGCCATGGGAGAACAAGGAAATAATCCGGATTCTCCGAGCGCGCCTGCTCTTCGGAAATAATAGGCACCATAGTTCCTACGGTTTTCTTTCCCCATTTATCCGGATTGCGTTCGGCCGCGGCGGTGATTGTCGAGGAATCCAACCCGAAATACTGGAGCACCGTATTCCCTTTGGTAGACGCTCCGTAAACATAAACTTTTTTACCGTTTCCGATTTCTTTTTTTACGAACGAAACGACTTTATCCTTGATTGTGTTAACGCGTTCGACGAAATCTTCGTAAACTTTCTTATCATTGAGTCCAAGTTTATTTTCATATTCGCGAAGAGCTGCCACGCGTATTGCGGATACCATGGAAATAGACGTGCGGACAGAGGCATTTTCATGGCCGATGTAAACCCTGAAGCTTCCCCCGTTTATATCGTTCAATTCCACATCAATGACTTTCAACCCATGCCTGGAAAGCAAATTTTCCAGAGAAAACAGCGAGTAGTACTCAAGGTGCTCGTGACATATGTTTCCAAGCTCGTTAGTGGCGAGCATCAGCGGCAAATAGCTCATTTGTATGACGAATATTCCGTCATTATCCAAACAGCGCGAAATGTCATTAATGAAAACATTCGGGTCTTCCAGATCGTAAAACATCGCTATCGCTGTTATCACTTTCGCCTTGGCTTTCCCGAATTTTTTTTCCCATGATTCGAAATTAAACATATCTTCGAATACGTGCGTGGTGCCGATGTCATTGTATTGTTTCAGATTCTTGGCTGGCTCATACCCTATCAAATTCAGCCCCTCCTTTGTGTATCCGCGGAGAAGCGTGCCATCATTCGCTCCTATATCAATAATGAAATCACCGGAAGATAGATTCATTAATGATTCCATTTTAGCGGCAATGCCGACGAGTTCATCGGTCATCGTTTTATTCATTCCGGAACGGTACCAGTAATTCCTGTACATCGCCTCATGCGAAACCGTGTGGCGAAGCTGAAGAAGGCCGCAACCTCCGTTTTTAGGTCCGCAAAAAACAAGCTCCAGAGGAGCTTTTACCGATTCTCCTTTTTCCTCATCGGTTAAAAAATCGGAAACATAAAAGTCACCCAATGAAAGAATTGGTGTAAGGTTTTCCATGCCGCAAACTCTGCATGATTTTCTTGTTGTAACCAAGTCATTATTCATATCTGACTATTGTACCACTTGATTGTTTTTCGTAAACCTTCTTCCAAAGAAGTTTTTGCGAGGAAGCCGAACTGCTGCTCTGCCCGGGAAATGTCCAGGACGCGGCGCATTTGACCATCCGGCTTAGTCGCATCGAAAACAAGATTACCTTTGAAACCGATAATTTCTGCTATCAGCCCGACTGCATCTTTAATAGATATTTCCCTCCCGGAGCCCAAGTTTACCGGATCTGGATTATCGTATTTTTCGGCAGCGAGCACAATGCCTTCGGCCGCGTCATCGACATACAAAAAATCACGCATAGGTTTACCAGTTCCCCATACAACTACTGAATCTTCGCCGGAACGTTGTGCGCTAATAATGCGTTTTATTAAAGACGGTATCGGTCCGCTTTCGTCGCGCGCACCATCGCCATACACGCTTGTCATAATAAGGTGAATTGCATGGAAACCATACTGCGCGCGATACGCTTGTCCTTGGGCCATCAATGCCCTTTTAGCCAAAGCATACGGCGCATGGACGGGTTCGGGCAGTCCTTCCCAAATTTCTTTTTCCGAAAACGGCATGTTTGCGCTTTTGGGATATTCCGTAGCGCTGCCTATGGCAACGAATTTTTCTACGTTTTCCCGGTGCGCCGCCTCCATAAGTTCCATTCCCATAATTAAATTGCCATAAAAAATATCAGCGGGATGATCTCGATGGAATTGAGAATCTCCCGTAATTCCTGCGGCGTGTATTATTATTTCTTTGCCTCTAACTGCCGATTCGCAATCTTCAGGCTTGCGCAGGTCTAATTCCGACGATGACGGCGAGAAAATATTTTCCGGTTGAACTCCGCGCTCAATCAGTTTTTTAACTATATGGCTTCCCAGAAAACCACGTCCTCCCGTCACAAGAATTTTTTTATCAGTTAAAATATTGCTCATATTGCAGTCGAAGTATCAGATATTTTCCCGGGTAAAGCAATAAATCTAACTTTATTTTTAAAGAACAAATTTACTTATGTTAATTATGACTGTAACGCTTGGCATCAAGCATAAGCGCGTACGGCCTTGAGGGCGAGCTTATGAAATCCGCATGAGACAAAAATCCCCACGATCCGGTAATTGCATAGCGGAATCCGGAATCTTCTAAAGTCTTTAAAAGTTCGCCAATTGGTTCGTTCTCAATTCCTTCTCCTTGGTGAACTTCGAGAAATATATTGTGAACATTGTGCAGTTTGCCCGTAATTTCCTGGAAAACACCGTATTCCGCTCCTTCGATGTCGATTTTCATCAAATCCACTTTTCCATTTATGAACCCGGACAATTTGCGCGAAGGAACATTGATTGAGGTTGTTTTTTTGCCATGCATAGCACTGGATTTCAGGCTGTTAACAAGGCTTGCGCCGACTGCTTTATCCTGATAAAAAGTCAGAGTTCCTTCATTGGCCGATATAGCAACATTATGTATGGAAACATCCGAAAATTTATTCAGCTCGATATTTTTTTTCAAATAAGAAAAAGATTCAGGGTCGGGTTCAAATCCAATCACCTTTGCTTTCGGATAGCATTTTTTGAAATAGCATATGCTCATACCGATGTTGCTGCCAACGTCAATTATAGTAGGAGAATCAGTATCGCTGGAAAAAGCGTAGCTTTCCGTAACGAAAATTTCTCTCCATAGATGAGAAAAAACGCCGTAATCAGAGAACGAAAATTCTATTCCCAAAAATTTTTCTTTGGTTTTTTTAATGCCGAGAATTTTAAAGAAAATTTGCTTAAACTTTATCCGCAAATGGGTTAGGAGAAAACTATAATTGCCCTTTAATACCCTGTTTTTAGATAAAATTGACTTTATGTCATTTCTTAAAATTACTATGTGATTAAACATTTTTGTACATTATTTTATGTTACTTTGCAGAATCAGATTGAGGATACTTTACTTTCTCGAAAAATCCAAACGCTACCTTCATCAAAAAAATTAATCTTTTTTATACGTCCCGATGAAAATGACGTTTGCCGAAGGAAAAGGGTGATTATACCTTGAACCACGCACATCCTCATAAGAAACTTCAATCCATTCGTTTTCCGCTGATATGCGCTTCATAAAATGCGCTTCCAAACCTAACTCGTTATTGTCAATCAGTTTATCCAAAAAAGCGTTGTATCCCAAAGGCATTGTTATAATCATCTCACCTCCGGACGAAAGCTGTTTTTTAAGATTTTCTATAGCTACAGGAATTTTATTGGAGTCCTTTTCTTCCGGCCAATCCCAGCCTGCGTGTTCCAGTGTCGAAATACTCACAATCCAGTCATATTTTGTGTGCGCAGAAAAAGTTGCGGCGTCTTCATTGATTATGTTTTCGCCTTTTTCATATTTATCCACTACATCGTGTTTAATAGGATAGTAATTGTGCAGTACATTTCCTACTTCCAAAACCTTGTTAGAATCGGCATTTTTTATATAACTCCAAACAATAGGCACTTCAATTATGCGTTCATTGCGCCATGTTAAATTTTTTATCCCATAAACGTAGTCGCATTTTTTTCCTTGAAAAACAAATGATGGTATCTTCTTGGCGCGGAACCTGCTATGAATATAATGCATAATCGTCCAATACGGGCGTTGCCAAAAATAAAGCTGAATTCTTCTTGATATAGCAAGCAAAATACCTTTCAGCTTCTTCCTTTTATAAAAATTTTTTAATTTCAGATAAATATTCTTCATCATTTTAATTATAATTTAAAACCTTATCGACAAAATCTTCCAATTTCGACATATTTGGCGGAATCGTAAGAAATTTTGCGATTCTCTCCCTGTAACTTATCAATTTCTCTTCGGAAAGATTTTTCAAATAGGAATGGAGTTTATCATAATCCATAAAATCTCTGAAATCTATAAAACATTCCTTCGGAACAATATTTTCTATATCCGGCGCGCCGTAGTATACCGGAATCGCTCCAGCCGCCATGCAATCGAAAATTTTCTCGCTTATCCAGCCCGGCGCAATGCAGTTTTCAAAACACAAAGCGAATTTATACTCGCTCATCGTTTTGAGTTTGTCCGGAATAGCGCCGCGCCAAACTTTCCGCACGTATTTTCCGTAATGAAAATAAAGAGGGTGACGAGGAAACGAATCCCAGCGAAAACCGTAAAGGTCGAAATCGCCGGTTTTGCTGAAAAACCTGATTGCCTTAAGCCGCTCGCCGTAAAGTTCTGCGCGAAGAGTATGCGGAAGTATATTGGCGTTGACCATAGTCAGAAATTTACTTTTAGGGCTGCTAAAATAAGGGCTGGGACGAATACGGTTAAGATGAGAATAGTAATTATTCAGGTAGATGCAATGTGGATTCTCTACCCGCGAAGTAAAAAATATTTTGTCGTAAATTTTTGAGGCGATAAGGCGGTCAATGCGCGCAAATACATACGGCATTACCACCGGCGGTTCAAGCTGCATCAAAATGCGCCGTCCAAAGTATCTGTAATTCTCCAGAAAAAATTTCCGCTTTTTTATTACAAATCCTCCTCTCTGGCGAGGATAGCGAAGACGATAATATGTCCGCCACAAAAATGTTTCGCCGGGATGGTTCAAAACCAAAAGTATATCATCGTTTCGCCGCGATGACTTATCCCATGCGAGATACGGTTTTAAAATAATCCCCCGCTTAGCGCATGCAGAAGAAAATTCATTCCATAAGAGTGAAGAGGGATTGCCGCCGCTCCAAGACTGCCAAGGAATTACCTTACCCTCAAAAAACTGGGGTGGAAATTGATTCGGGCTTACCGGTAAAATATATATGGTCATTTTTCATAAATGTCGGCCATGATAGCTTCGGCAAACTTCAGATAATGTACGATTACCATCTTCATTTTATATTATATCTTGAAAAGTTCCATCATCTCGCTGGCGTACTTCTTCCAGCCAATGTTTTCTTTTACAAATCGCTGACCGTTCGCTGTGATTTTACGGTACAGTTCGGGATGATTGATTATTCTCTCAATTTTTTCAGCAAGGTCGCTTGCGTCTTTCGGTTTCACAAAAATAGCATTCTGGCCGTCAGTAAGCTGTGAGCCAAACTTTGGTTCATGATTCGCTATAACAAGAATGCCTGCAGCCATTGCCTCCCATACCATTAACCCATAAGTGGAGCCGCTCCGTATCGGCGGAACATACGTAAGGTGCAGGAAAATATGGTTTTCTTTGTAAATTCGCAAAAGTTCTTCTTCGGAAACTCCGCTGAAATTCAACTCAATGATGTTCTCAAGATTGTTTTCTTTTACGCGTCTTTCCAACATTTCACGGTATTCATCTTTGCGCCGGGGACTATAGGCAATAATTGTTAGATGGATATTTAATCCTCTGTCATGGAGTATCTTGACGGCGTCAATGGCATCTTCATATCGGCGATATTTATTCAGTCCGCCAAGCGTCAAAAGCTGCAGAGATTTTTTATTGAAATCTTTCGGTAGCTCTTTAACCGGCGCATAAAAATTTTCGAAGTCCGCTCCGCTGATGACTATTTTAGAGTTGCTAACACCGCGTTTTTTCAGCCATTTTACCTGGAACGGAGCGAGGACCGCTGCGGCGTCAACGGCACGGATGAACTTCCTTTCGGTAAAGTCCCTGAATTTGTTGTAAGCGATGCTGCCGATATCCAAAAGAAAATTGTCTTTTTTAAGGTAAATGTACGGCGGTTCATTCATCGTCCATACAATACGCGCCAATGAGTTTCTTTTTTTATAGAAATAACCGGCCTGATAAGCGTAGTCGTGGATATTTACGACGTCAAAATCCCCGTCCATTGCCTCGACAATATTTTTAATGACAGCCAATTCGTAACGATATCGATATATTCTTGAAAAAGATCGACTTACCAGCCCCGACTTACCACCTATCCAATCAACCGCTCCGCCTGTCGCCGGAACCACTCGAATATCTAAACCCTCCTGAATTTCTGGAAAAGCATTATGGTTTACATTCGAGGCATAGATCACAACTTTATTATCCATTTTTTGCAGGTTCTTAGCCAAAATCAAAGTTTGGCGGCAAGCACCGCTTTTCGTTTCAAGATCAATTGAAACTATAGCAATTTTCATATGATTATAATGCCGATTGGATGCGTACGGGATTTTCATTGCCGCAAATCCTGCAGGATAAAATCGTTCCGGCTTCCTTTATAAAAGATTGTATTTTTTAACTCCTTCCGACTGCCACCATTCTATAGTTTTCCTTAAACCGACATCAAGCGGCGTTTTGGCTTTGAAGCCGAATTCTTTTTGGGCGCGGGAAACATCAAGACTGCGGCGCGGCTGACCGTCGGGCTTTGAAGGGTCCCACTTTATTTCTCCTTGAAAATTAATCAGTTTCATTATCAATTCCGCGAGAGCTTTTATGGAAATTTCTTCTCCACTGCCTATGTTTACCGGGTTTGCTCCGTTGTATTTTTCGGCGGCAAGAACAATGGCTTCGGCGGCATCCTCCACATAGAGAAATTCGCGTGTCGCCTTTCCCTTACCCCAAACCTCAATGAATTTTTCTCCTTTGGTGGCGGCTTCAACTGTTTTTCTGACGAGAGCCACGAGCGCGTGTGAATTCTTTGCGTCAAAGTTGTCGCCAGGACCGTAAAGATTAGTCAAAAGAAGATGTACGGCGTTAAACCCATACTCCGCACGATAAGCCTGCGACTGGATGAGCATCATTTTTTTAGCCAAGCCATAAGCAGCGTTGGTTTCTTCCGGATAGCCGTTCCAAAGGTCATCCTCTTTGAAGGGAATGGGGGAAAATTTAGGATATTCGCACACCGTGCCTATTCCGACGAATTTTTGTACCCCTGCTCGATACGAAGAATCTATAAGATTCAAACTCATAACGGCATTGTCATAAAAAGCCACTGCCGGATGTTCCCTGTTAAAGGCAACTCCGCCTACGGTACCGGCCGCATGAATAACAACATCAATTCCCTTGGTAAGGTTATCGCAAATTTCGCGCCTGCGCAGGTCATAATCTTTTTTCCGGGGCGCGATTATATCAGATTCTAAAACTCCGCGACTGATTAGTTTTTTGACGATTTGGGTACCAAGAAATCCGGAGCCACCCGTAACTAATATATGTTTTTGTTTTAGATCAAACATGAGTAGAAATTTATTCTATAGAGCCAACCCGCCCGCCACGCGAGCCGGCGAGACGACCGGATAGAAACCGGCGACCAAATCCAGTTTTAAAATATTTCTCGCGCTTGATAGCCGCTTCTCTTCTTAAACATCCTTCAAAGTATATAAGATGGAGCGGGAGACGCCACTTCGTGGCGGGCACCTTCCCGCTCAAGTGTTCGATTAACCTCTTTTTCAAATCGTTTGTCCATCCAATATAAAGTTGGCCGTCCTTAAAACTTTCAAGTACATAAGTATAGTGTATTTCGGCTCGCTGGCGATGCGGGCGGGGAAATCCGCCTGATCCGGTAAGTAAAATTTTTTTGCCTTTGAGCTCCATTTCTATAAAGATGTGAAAATTTTTATTATCTTTTTCTATAAAGATGTGAAAATTTTTATTATCTTTTCGATTTCTTTTCCGGTCATATCGGGATTATTGCCGAAATAAATTCCCTGCTCGTGGATAAGGTCGGCCACGGGAAGCGATGTTCTTATTTTGGAATATTTCCTGAAAAACGGCTGATTCACTATATCTCCTCCGACTACAGGTCTGACTTCTATGGAGTTTTTGCATTTTTCCACCAGCTCGTCTCTTATTTCCCTCGAACGGCAAATCACGGGCACAGCGAAATTGGAAATGAAATCCATATGGCCAAGGCGAAGCGGATAATAAAGGTCGGAACGCTTGTAAATTGCTTTGCTTATTTTTTTGAAATTATCGCTTCTTTTCCTGATTATTTCCGGCAAAAATTTGAGCTGAATATTCCCAAGAAATCCTTGGATTTCCGTCGGGCGCAAATTGTATCCCAAATCGTAAAAAGTGTATTGCGCGTAAAAATCGGTTGTTTTTTTGAAGCGTTTGCGAAGGCTGATTTTTTCTTCGGGCTTCAGATTTCTGTCCCATCCGTGAGCTCTGACTATGCCGAGCATTTCCGCGAGTTCCTTGTCGTCAGTACAGACCATCCCGCCTTCAATGGTAGACATATGATGCCCCACGAAAAATGAAAATGTGCTTGCCAACCCGAAATTCCCGAGCTTTTTCTTTTTATAAACGCTGCCGAGAGCCTCGCAGTTGTCCTCAAGTAATATTATTTTCTTGCCGCGGCAAAGCTTGGCTATTTCGCCAATGTCGCTCGAAAAACCGAGAAGGTTCGTTATAAATAGCGCATTAAGCTTGTGTTCCTTCAACGCTGCCTTGAGCGTCCTGGTAGAAACATTGAGCGTCTCGAGTTCGACATCCACCGGAACCGGCACCAATCCAAGCTGTATAAGCGGCATGACATTGGTTGACCAGGTAACCGCCGAAAAGCCGACTTTGTCGCCTTTTTTCAGCATTCCCGTATTCAACAGCGCCTGCATAAGAGCCAAATTGGCGGAACTGCCGCTGTTGAAAAAAATGCTTCTCTTCCTCCCCTGGTAGCGGGAAAATGAATTTTCAAAAACCTGGCATTCGTCGCTAAAACTAAGTCTCTTTGTTTTTTTTACGAATTGCGCGAGTTTTTCCCTTGTTTCTTTCTCTCTGTAAAAAGTTGATTTAATTAACTTCAGCATTTCTTATTTTTTTAGCGGGCTTACGCCATAATTTTTCATCTCCGCGTCCATCATTATTTTAACGAGTTCGTCGAATTTAACTTTCGGTTCCCATCCGAGCTTTTCTTTCGCCTTTCTGGCATCGGCTATCAGATTCTCCACTTCCGCAGGCCTGTAATAGCGCGGGTCTATACCTATATAATCTTCCCAATTGTCGATTCCGGCGTGCTTGAAGGCTGTTATTACAAAATCTTTGACTGAATGGCTCTCTCCCGTGCCTATCACATAATCATCCGGCTCATCTTTCTGCATCATCATCCATGCGGCTTCCATGTATTCCGGAGCGTATCCCCAGTCGCGTCGCGCTTCAAGGTTGCCCAGATAAATTTTCTTATCCAATCCGGATAAAATTCTTGAAATTCCGCGCGTTATTTTTCTGGTAACGAAAGTTTCCCCTCTTCTGGGACTTTCATGATTGAAAAGAATGCCGTTAACTCCGAATATCCCGTAGGATTCCCAGTAATTTTTTGTTATGTAAAAAGAGAAAACTTTTGCTACACCATAAGGGCTGCGCGGCTGGAATTTCGTGTCTTCGTTCTGGGGAGCAGGCGCCGAACCGAACATTTCGCTTGAACTTGCCTGGTAAAATTTTACTTTCTTTCCGGTTTGCTCTTCAAAATCTTTTATCGCTTCCAAAATGCGCAACGTGCCAAGTCCGGTTATGTTCGCCGTGTACTCCGGAATATCGAAACTTACGCGGACATGGGATTGCGCTCCAAGATTGTAGATTTCATCTGGCTCTATCTTATATATGAGCTTCCTGATGGTGTTGGCGTCAGCCAGGTCTCCGAAATGCAAATTTAGCTTTTTATTATCTTCATCGGCAAGATGCTCTATGCGCTGCATATTTGGCGTTGATACCCGGCGCATGATTCCGTGCACTTCATATCCTTTGTCCAGGAGAATTTCCGCGAGATAACTGCCATCCTGCCCGGTAACGCCCGTTATAAGGGCTTTTTTCTTTTTGCCGACGTTAGACATTGCTTCTATTTTTGAACGGCTTGCGGAGCGGTTTTAAGCACTTGGTCAACTATGGCTTTCGTGCGCGTATCGTCCGGCCATTGCTGGAGAACCTGGTCGGCGACTTTTTTGAAGTCGTCAATCCTTCCTTCCATCCTGTAAACATCAAGCAACCCGTAAAGCCCCTGAGGGCGCTTCGGCCCAAGCTCGGTCTCGTGTTTGAAATAGCCTTCGGCCGCCAGCAAATATTTCTTGTCTCCTGTTTTTATGAAGGCGAATTCGTTCATAGCGCCAAGGAGGTACACGTCCTGGCCGAAACTCATTCCTTTGTCTCTTGCTATTATCGGCTGATAATAAGTTTCGATGTACTTTACCAACTCGTCCACTGCTCTCGGGTCGGATACGTTCTGAAGGCTGTTGGCGACGGTGTTGGCGGTGCTGCGCACGAGTTCTTCCTGCCCAATCGGCGAAGGGGCATCAAGCGGAACGGAAAAGGTCTGTTCGAAATCACTTATTGTTTTGGCATTAGATACTTTCTGCATCGCGTCTATGAAAAGCATTGATTTTTGCATCGGCAGATACGAGCCGTAATAAGCTACGAGCGCTATGAAAACAGATGCTGAAACTGCGATTGCTTTTTTTATGTTCTGATTCATCCCCCACATAACAAAGATTGCCGCGTAGCACAATCCTTGTAATTATATTTTGACCTTGATTTTGATATTTTCATGGTTATTAAAAAATTTTAGATGGGAATTAATTATCTTTGTTATGTGGGGGATTCATTTTCATTATTGCGAATGATGATGCGGTGCCGCCGCGTGATTATCGTGGGAATAATAAAATTCATAACAGGCAAAAGCCATAAAGAGGAATAAGCTGATATATATCGGGAGAACATTGAAAAGAGCCAGTCCCTGAACAAGGTAGCCGAACGGCATCGCCGCTAAAAGCGCTTTGAGAATAGGATTTTTCCCTTTCATTTTCTTGAACCATTCGAAGTAGAAAACCGCGAATATCGCAACGAAGCTCAAAAATCCGATTATGCCCGTTTCAGCCAGATAATCGAAAACAATGCTGTGCGCGTAGTCGAACCACGTTTCCGATTGCTGGCCTGGAACATAATGCCTCGGGTCGAAATATTTGTCGAAAACGGCCGAGAAATTTTCGGGGCCCCATCCGAGAAGAGGCTTTTCCACAAAACCTTTCCATGCGGAATTCCATGTCCAAAGCCTTGTCTGAAGCGTTTTGTCGGATATCGCAATATCGAACACGCGTCCGCCGGGCAGCTTTTTAACAAAATCGGTGTGGCTGTAATAAATAAGCGTGCCAAGAACTATTGCCAAAGCGGCAGTTCCGGTCAAAACATACTTTCTTAACTTTGGATATTCCAGCGCGAAAATAAAAAGGAATGCAAAAACGGCGGCGGCCAATCCTACGAACGCGCCCCTGGTGCCCGATAAAAAGAAAAATACCATGAAGAAAATCCCTAATATGGAGTAAGAAATGTTTTTGACCAGTGTCCTGCCCTTGCTTGAAAACCACAGCCATAAAAGATAAAAAAGAGAAAACATCAGATAGGGCGCCACGTAAGCCGGATTGCCGAGCGAGCCTTCGAAACGCACATTTGAAAATAATCTTCCCAAAAATGTCGGCGCGGATAATTTTCCGGAGCTGGTATACGGCCCCACGAATCCGAATGGATTCGAGAATGCTCCGGTATCCGGATTAACGATAAATACCGCCGCGCCGATTCCGTAAAGCACCATAGCTACGGCCGCGGCGATTGACGCCCAAAACATCCTTTCCCAATCCTTTTTGTCTCTCAATAGGAAAACGGACAAAAAGAATAATGCGTAATAATGGAGCATCTGGAATCCTCCTTCGCCGCGTTCGAAATTGGACCAGAAAGCCGAGCGAGGGTCGAAGGCGAACAGCGTTGCCAACAGGAAAGCAAAAGCAAAAGCGGAAACCGCGATTACCAGCGGTTTCTTAAACATATCTTTAAGCCGCGCCGACAACTCGCCGTCGGGAGCCTCAAACGCCCACCAAAGCAGAAGGAAAATCGCCGATAGCTGTATGGCGGTTCTGAAAAAATAGTCCTTGCCGCCGATGAACGGGAAGAACGTCGACGTCATGACTATCAGGACGCAAAAAACGGAAGCGTAAAGGAAAAATTTGGAAAGTTTTAGAAGCATCTTATTGGGATTTATGATTTAAGATTTATGAATTAAGATTTCAACCTCGGGATTCATAAATCATAAATCTTTATTCTTAAATCTATCTGTTATTACTTAGCGTACTCCACCGCGCGCATTTCGCGGATAACGTTTACTTTTATCTCACCGGGATATTTTAGCTCGGATTGTATGCGGTTGGCAATCTGCCTCGCCAGCTCAAGAGCTCCGAAATCGTCTATCTTTTCCGGCACCACGAAAACCCTCAATTCCCTTCCCGCCGATATCGCGTACGCGTTTTTTACTCCCGGGAATTCGCCGGCGATTTTTTCCAGGTCACCGAGCCTTTTAACATAGTTTTCAAGCGTTCCCCTTCTTGCCCCGGGCCTTGCGGCCGACAACGCATCAACTGCCGTGATTATATAAGCTTCCGGAATGGCGTACGGGTATTCATCGTGATGCGACTGCATCGCCTGGATGACGCGCTCGTCTATGCCGTACTTCTTGAGAAGCTTCATTCCGATTTCAACGTGCGTTCCCTCGACTTCGTGGTCGATTGCCTTTCCTATGTCGTGCAAAAGAGCGCCTTTCTTGGCCACCTGCACGTTCAAACCGAGATCGGCGGCTATCATTCCCGCCAGATGCGCCATCTCCAAAGAGTGCGTCAGCACGTTCTGTCCGAAACTCGTCCTGAAATGAAGGCGGCCGATCAGCTGCAATATTTCTTTGGGCATATCGTAAACGCCTATCTCCCCAGCCGCTTCTTCTCCTATCTCAAGAACTCTTTTTTGAAGTTCCTCCTTGGCTTCCTCAACTTTCTCTTCGATTTTCGCGGGCTGGATGCGGCCGTCTTTTACGAGCTTTGCCAGCGCGAGCCGCGCGACTTCCCTGCGGAACGGGTCAAATGACGAAATAACGACGCTGTCCGGAGTTTCATCTATGACGAATTCCACGCCGGTAGCGCGCTCAAGTGCCCTTATGTTTCTTCCTTCGCGCCCGATTATTTTCCCCTTGAATTCTTCATCGCCGAGCGGGAACAAAGTCGTTGTCAGTTCCGAAATATGCGAACGCGCGTAGCGCTGAAGAGCCGTGGTCATTATGTCGAGAGCTTTCTTTTCTATTTCATCACGGCGTTCGCGATCGGCTTTCTGGAGATATTCCGCCAATTCGTTCCGGCTTCTTTCTTTAACTTCTTTCAAAAGAGCTTCTCTTGCCTCCTCGCGGGTAACTCCGCTTAATTTTTCGAACTCCGCCTGGACTTTATTTTTGAGTTCGGCGACTTCTTTTTCGTGTTCTTCCAGCTCCTTTTCTTTTCCTTTTACGTTCTTCTCTTCCTCTTCTATTGAATTGAGTTTTTTGTCGAGATTTTCCTCGCGCTGAATAAGCCGTTTTTCTATGTCGCGTATTTCCGACTGCCTTCTTTTTTCTTCTTCTTTTACGTCGGACAAAATAGACGCGGCCTTGTCCTCCGCTCCTAAAACTACTTTTTTCGCCTGCGCTTCGGCGTCTTCAAGCGCCTGCTTGCTTTTCCTCTCAACTGAGCTTGCCTGCTTTGAGGCCAGAGAATTTCTGACCCAATACCCTATTAATAAACCTAAAACCGCGCCGCCCAAGAGCGGCAGAATCGAAGTAAACATTGGTTTGTATCCCTAAATTCTTCATTAGTATTTGTATCCGCGAAAGTGAATTTTTTAGGAAAAAAATTTAATGACTCTTTAATTTATGAAAAAATTATACCAAAACTTGCCTTGTTCAGTCAATTAATGCGCTTTCCCTGACTTGACTATAAACCCTAAATACGAGATTATATATGCCATATCAGGCGCTATTTTACTTGCGCCGCTTTCAAATCAAATATGAGTAAAATACCCAAAAACAGCTATGCCGTAATAATGGCAGGAGGTTCGGGAACCCGCCTTTGGCCGCTTTCAAGGCGCGATTTGCCGAAGCAAATACAGAGTTTCATAGGCGATAAAACTCTTATCAACGAAACGGTTGAGAGGCTTCTGGGCGTGATGGACAGAAAAAGAATATACGTGTCTACCACCATAAATTACGGCCCGAAGATAAAAAAACTCCTCCCGGAAATACCCGAAGAAAACATAATAATAGAACCTGCTTCCAGGGGAACGACCGCTGCCTTCGCGCTGGTGATAATGACAATAATGATGCGCGACCCCGAAGCTGTCGTCTTCACCATAGCTTCCGACCATTCCGTGACAAACGTGGAACAGCTACACGAGAGCATTTACAAGGCTTTCGACCATGTTTCCGAAAACCCGAAAGATATCGCCCTTATAGGCATCAAACCGACCAGGCCCGACACGGGGCTCGGTTACATAAAAACCAAAGGAATCCTCAATGAAGAAAAAAACATTCATATCGTGGAAAAATTCATGGAGAAGCCGGCGCGCGAACTCGCCGAAAGTTATGTAGCCTCCGGAGATTACTATTGGAATACCGCTTACTACTGCTTTAAAGCAGAGACTCTGCTCAATGCCTACAAAGACGCCGATCCGGAAATAAATGAAACTGTCGGCAGATATCTTTCTTCCGGAGACATCAGCCATTTTATGAAAGCTCCGCTCAAAAACCACGAAATAGAGATAATTGATTCTTCGAAACACAGGCTCGTTATGGTGACGGGAGATTTTAATTGGAGGGACATAGGCAGCTGGCAAGGGCTGCACGAAGTCCTTTCCGCAGCGAACGGGCAGAATTTGGTAAGCAACAGCGAAATGCACGTGGATGTTAACAGCAAGGACTGCCTCGTTCTTTCAAATGGCAAAAAATTGATAGCGACCGTAAATCTCGACAATATAGTAATAGTTGATACGGACGACGCGCTTCTTGTGATGAACAAAAATAATTCGCAGGACGTGAAAGAACTTACCGAAATACTTAAAAAGAAAGGAATGACCGACTTCCTCTAAAGCAAATGAGCACCGAACCTATCTATTTCAGGAAGGGGCTTGCTGAGGAAATAAAAAATTCCGGCAAAAAATTCGTGCATATCGTGGCCATCGCCACAAAGCCGGACATCATCAAACAGTATCCGGTTTATCGCGAACTTAAGAACAGGGGCGAATACGTTTTGCTTTGCCACACTGGCCAGCACAGCGATTTCAGGTACAGCGGAGGCATGGAAGAAGAATTCGGGCTCGAGCCAGACATCCGCTTGTCCATTGAAGGAGACCTCCATAAGAAAATAACCCAGATGATAGAGCGCTTCGGCGAAGTTGTCGGTTATGTAAAATCAGCCGGCAAAATTCCGGTTCCCTACATCCACGGAGATACCACCACGTCGATGGCAATCGGACTCGCCTCTTTCATGCACCGCGTCGCCTCCGTTCACGTCGAAGCCGGAATAAGAACTCTTACTCCGAAAAAAGAAATTTACGAAAAATTCTACGGCGATTTCAAAGCCGGCAAATTCGACTGGAACGAATATCATTCCGCGATGCGGGATAAAAATAATTTCGAGAGAGGCAGCCTTGAGCCTTTTCCGGAACAGTACAACACGCGCGTTTCCGACGCCGCCAGCGGATTCCACGCGGCACCCGTGGAAATCGACAAAGAATTCCTGATCTCCGAGGGATTTTCACCCGGCAGGATAACAGTAACGGGAAACACTATTGTCGATTCCATCGCCAACGCTATAACCGACTCGGAAAAATCCACAATCTTTGAAAAATATCCTCAGCTTGAAGGCGGCGACTTCATACGTTTCTGCATCCACCGCCGTGAAAACACGCAGAATAAAAACCGCTTTATCGTTTTATTCGACTCCATCGAAAAACTGCTGAAATCCGGGCACAAGATACTTTTAATATCTCTTTTCGGCACAGAAGAAGCGATAAACAATTTCGGATTGCGCTCCAGGCTGGAGCAGATGGTGAAAGATCATCAGGAAACTTTCATTTATTCCGACGTCTGGCCTTATTACAGGGACGTCGTAGCCGCTATGAGAAAATGCGCTTTGGTGGCAACGGATTCAGGCAGCATGCAGGAAGAAACGAACATAATGGGAATTCCCTGCGTGACTTTGCGCTTCGGCTCCGACCGCGCCGAGTCCGTGATAGCCGGAGGCAATCTGCTCGCTCCTCCGATAGATTCCGATTTCGTCGCAGCAATTATCAATGGCTCTTTCAATAACAGAGAATCAATCAAAGCCACCAACCTTTACGGTGAAAATATTTCAAAAAAAATAATCGACGAGGTTATGGCAAGGCTAGAAAAACACGGCGATCTTTTTCAGACTGAAGAAAAAAGACTGGGCCTTTGAATGCGGATCTATCCATAACTTAATACGGGGACTTGGGAATATTCCGATTTTTTGCGATAATTCCCAGTAATGACGAAAAGAACATTGGTATTGGTCATCCTCGACGGCTGGGGCATAGGCAGAGAAGACGGCTCGAATCCGATACACGAAGTAAAGCCTAAAAATCTTACGGCGCTGGCGGAAAACTTTCCGATGGGCAGCCTCAACGCATCCGGAATTTCCGTCGGCTTGCCTTGGGGCGAAGTCGGCAACAGCGAAGTCGGGCACCTCACAATCGGCGCCGGCAGAACCATATATCAATATTATCCGCGGATAACGCTCGCCATACGCGATGGAACTTTCTTCTCTAACGCGGCGCTCAAGGCCGCTTTCGAACACGCCAGAAAGAACAATTCCGGAATAAATTTCGTCGGATTGCTGACTAAAGCCAACGTGCACGCTTCTCTCGACCATATTAAAGCACTCCTTAAAATGGCCGAGATGGAAAACGTGGGCAGCGTTAAACTCCATCTTTTTGCCGACGGCAAGGACAGCCAGACGCACACGCTCGAAAAATTCCTGGAAGAAATTCCCAAAGACAAACTCGCAACTCTTATGGGAAGATATTACGGAATGGACAGAAACCAGAACTGGGAAGTAACGCAGCGCGCCTACGACTGCATGACCGGTACGAAAATAACGCCGACAAAAGACCTTGAGCAAGCGATAAAAGAAAATTATTTACATAACCCGAGCGAAGAATTTCTCCCACCTATAAATGTCTCTCCCGACAAGGTAATACAGGACAACGATGCCGTCATCTTTTTCAATTTCCGCGAAGATTCCATCCGCCAAATATCAGAATCGTTCATAGTGGAGGGATTCGACAAATTTCCGGTAAAAAATTTCGACAATCTTTTCATAGCCACGATGACTCATTACGAACAGAAATTTTCCGTTCCGGTCGCCTTCCCTCCGGACACCGTGGAAAATTGCATCGGCAAGGTTCTTTCTGATGCCGGTAAAATCCAGCTGCGCCTGGCAGAAACTTATAAATACGCGCACGTGACTTATTTTTTCAATGCTTACCGCGAGCAGGCCTTCAAGAACGAATACCGAGTCGTGGTACCTTCGATTTCGGCGCCGCGGCCGGAAGATCATCCCGAAATGATGGCATCCGCCATAACCGACCGCGCCATAGAAGCCATAACGAATCGTTCATTCGATTTCATTCTTATAAACTACGCCAATGGCGACACTATGGGCCACACGGGCAATTTCCAGGCCGGAGTCAAAGCGGTTGAAATAGTGGATGAGGAAGTCGGGAAAATACTGAAAGTTGCCGAGAGTGAAAATGCCGTAGTGGTCATTACTTCGGACCATGGCAATGTGGAAGAAATGATAAGCCCGGAAACCGGATTGCCCGAAACGCAGCACGACCCGAATCCGGTCCCGATATATCTTGTAGCTCCGGAATTTAAAGGGAGAAAATTCATAAATTGGAGAAGTTTGTCGAATGAAGTGACCGGAGTTTTATCAGATGTGGCTCCGACCATTCTTGAGATAATGGAGATTCAAAAACCGCCCGAGATGAACGGCGAAAGCCTGTTGCAAAGCCTGATATAATTTATGGAAGAAATTCGGATATTGTGACATTTGGAAATTTCCAAATTGTTAAAATGCTGAACTTTAGCAATGAGCGAAGCAAACTCTGAGGGTCATTGCGAGTGAAGCGAAGCAAACTCTCTGTCCTCCGTCATTTTGAGATTGCTTCGCCTCCGGCTCGCAATGACAATGTACCCAACCCTAATGCTTTTGATATAATTATCCTCAATGAACCGCGCCTCCTTCACCTTAATCGAATTATTAGTAGTAGTCTCCATAATCTCCATACTGGCGGTATTCGTGCTCATAACCCTGAATCCCTCTGAAATGCTCAAACAAAGCAGGGATTCACAGAGATTATCAGATCTGGCCACCATAAAC